>JAFUVU010000073.1 GCA_017477465.1 Bacteroidales bacterium | reverse complement strand
CGACGGAAAGTGTATTTGGGATTGCCGTTGATATAGACGGGCTTGGCGTCAAAGGGAGCACGGGGAATCTTAAAGACGAGGATATAGGAGCCGTCTTCGTACTCATTCTCGATGACGTCGTCTTCTTTTAGCAGGCAAATGCTGACTTTCTGGGGATTGTGGGCTCCATCCCAGAAGGTCTTTTTATAACGCAAAATAGTGTTATGGTCAAGCCCGTCCGGGTAAAAGTTCTCATCTTTCTGAATGATACCCAGCACGATAATGCCGCCGGCTGTGTTGGCGAAAGCGGAGTAACTCTCCCAGAAACTGCCGGGGAAGCCGCCCTTGGCTCCCTTGAACTCAACAACGTATCCTTCTTTCTTGCCGCAAAGGCCAAGAATGTATGCTCTAAAATCTTTCATAGGGCGAAGTTACCAAAATAATCTTGATTCCTACAACAAATTGTTGAATTTGGTCATGGACTCTGCCTTGATGGAGTCCACGATGTCGATGTACGGCTTCATGGCCTTTGTAATTTCGGTTCGAGTCCGCTCACCTCCACAAAAAACAGTAGGCTGACCGCTCTGGTCAGCCTACTTAATTTATCAGGAATTGCTGTTATTCCACAACGGCGCGGGCCATTGCATCCTTGTAGTACTTCTGATCCACGAAGACATCTTCCTTGTAAGGGTTGATGTGGCGTTTCTTGGCCTGGTAGCAGATGTAACCGAGGGCGACGGCGTTGGTGATGAGGGCCAGGGCGCTGATGACAACCATCATGGTAGGATTGGCTGCGACCACTGAAGGATCTACGGTTGTGCCTACTACTGCAGCTTCACCGCCGGCAGCGGCATAAAGCTGCTCGATGGTAGCTGTTCCCTGAGGATAGAGCACAGGAAGGGTAGCCCAGCTGAACCACTGCTGACCATTCTTGAAGGTCTCCTGGAACAGAGGGAATACCTGTGCGAACATGCACCAGATTGCGAGGGTGTTGGCACGGTTCTGGATCCAGCCGCCGCGGTTCCAAAGGAGAGCGGCCACGGTAGGAGCAAGCAGAAGGGCGATACCGCAATACCAGCTGTGAGTAGGCAGGCAGTTGTAGGTGTATGCGAAGTTCCAGATGTCATAGACAAGGATGTAAACCCAGGTCATATCGGCCCAGATCATGTCTTTCTTGTCCTTGGAAGGATACACGTTCCACCACGCGGTCTTGCACATGATGTTGACGAGTCCGGCCTCGCCGTTCATCACATTGTGCCAGCCGCCATACTGCCATACGCCTTCGGAGGTGAGCCACCATTTGTTCCAGCCCATTACTGCGGACTCGAAGTCGGATACGCAGGCGATGAGGATGTTGATGGCGACGATGATGAAGGGGAAGGGTTTGAACCAGTGCTTTGCGCCGATACCCCATTTGTACTTGATCATCATGAAGCCGATACAGCCGGCGGTGGCGGCATACAGCTTGGCATAGTGGAACCAGCCCTGCATGTAAACGTGGGTCTGGTTTTCAAGTGCCCACTGGGAACCGTTGCGTACGCCGATCCAGATGGCGAGGAAATAAACGGTAAGTGCCAGAGGAATGGCCAGGAAAGTGATGATACCGCCAAGTTTGGTACGGCGTGCGAACTCATTGAAGAGAATCAGGCCCAGAAGGACCACAATCATCATTCCCCATTGAGAAAGGGCGTTAGCCCCATAAACCTGGAAGAATAATCCAGATGCTAAAGGTAACATAATAAAAAGGTTTAGTATTATAAAGTTGTTTAGTAACACGTGGTTTTGCAGCACAAATTTACAACTTTCCGCCGAAACTGCAAAAAGGTTTTTTCATATTCTGCATGAATTTGTTACAGCTTATCAGTCCGGGGACGGTTCTATCGCCGGTAATCCCTGCACATACAAGAGGTGGCAAAGGGCTTTCTCACAGCGGCGTCCGCGCAGCGGCGGGCTGTTTCTACCTCGCGTGGGTCAAGCTGCGGCGGCATCCAGCCGTTGCCGCTCACTTTTGTTTGGTAGAGGGCGGCGTAATAGGTTGCTGCGGCCAGATATCGGCCCAGGCCGTAGGACAGATGGAACCCGTCCCTTGTGAGGGTGTCGCCCAGATATGTTTTACGCGCATTCTGAACGGCTGTGCCTGAGGGGATTACACCGAGGTGGTATTTGTCGGCCATGCTCTTGTAGGCTTTGCACAGCTCCCGGTACATGAATTCCTGATTGCAGTTGTAATCCGGGAAATTCGGGTGGGTGGAGTCTTTGGAATAGGCCCAGGTTTGGTGCAAATAAAGCCGTACGCCATTTGGAGAGTGCTGCGTAGCATATTGGAGCAGCTTGCCGAGATAGGGCTCGTAGGTCTCCACCTTGCCGGAGTATTGGCTCACCTGCTGGAATACCACGACATCCCAGGGCTCATCGGCAAACGCTTGAGGCAGAGAGGCGTTCTCTACGGTAGTGAAGGTGCCGTCGGCCGAAATCTTGCGGTACGAGTAGGCCTTTTCACCGCTGACGGCATTATTGTAATGGCGCTCCAGAGAGCATCCGCCGATGTACAGGTTGCCGAT
Organism: Bacteroidales bacterium; assembly: GCA_017477465.1. Lineage (GTDB taxonomy): Bacteria > Bacteroidota > Bacteroidia > Bacteroidales > UBA932 > Cryptobacteroides. Next base: position 4,457 of record JAFUVU010000073.1, on the reverse strand, counting down.
GATCAGCACGTGAGAGTCGGCAAGGGCAATCTCGTGGAGGTTCTGTTCAACTGCATCTACGCCGAAGCTGTTTGCTACGGAAAGGACGCGCAGGGTGTCGTTCTGCGCATGGATTGACGCTATGCCGAGGAAGGTAAGCGCAAAGAAAAGCAGGATGTGTTTCATAAGCCGTGGCCCATTTGAAATATTGTGCAATTTACAAAAAAATGCTATATTTGCAATCCTTTCGGGGATGCCCCTGTAGTTTAAAGGATAGAATAACGGATTCCGGTTCCGTTGGTCCCGGTTCGATTCCGAGCAGGGGTACAAAGCAAGAGACCGATCATGTGATCGGCCTCTTGCTTTATACATGCCCTTCTATAGCGGCACCACCAAATCGCCCGGATTGCCGGCAGGAACTACGATATTTGGGTGAAGGTTGTCTATGGAGAAAGCCAAAATCACCACATCGCTTGCGTAGTCAAGCTTGAACTGGCTGTTTTTAACCTCTTTCCACTCAGACTGATTGTTTGGACGCGTCTCGATCTTTATGTACGGCTTTGAGTAGATGAGTTCATCCTTGTTGGACAGGAAGAATGTATAACCGGGGCTTTTGTCCCTGAAACTTGCCGTATAAATCTCGTGAGATTTCCATTTCAATGAACCGGCATCGTAAAAATCGACAAACAGTGTTACCTTGACTTCGGCTTTTTGGGGCGTGATGTCTCTGATATAGAGCAGAAGTTGGCTTGCATAGGAAATGTCTTCGTTATTATCCAATTTGGCCGGAGCCTTGGAATGGTTCCCCGTCCTGCCGGTCAGAGTCGAATGATTCTGTTCCACCAAAGCCGACATTCCCGGGGATGCCGGTCCTGCCGAGACATAGTTTCCGTCGATGGGATAGATACAGTTGGGCACGGAATCGACCTTGAGTATTACTACCCGGCCGTGGGTTGTGATGTCGCCGTTGAGAAGAATTTTCGCAGCCCTGATTCCCTGCTTCTCAACAGAGGCCAGGTCGAATGCCGCCTGCTTACAGATATCCACCCAGTAGTCGGCACCGCGAGGATGGGTTCTGATGGTGACTACAGGTTTGTGGTAAAGCTTATTCGAAGAATTATACACGAGCCGCATACGGTCAAGTCCGCTGTAAAAAGTTCGGGTAACGATGTGATGAGCCACCCACTTCCCCGTCTCCGGATCATAGGCGTCGGTTTCAACCGTCACTTCGGTTTCTGACGCTTCTTCTTTTTGGAACTGAGAAATGACCAGGCTTTCAACGTCGCAGAGCTCGGAAGGGGCGCATTTCTCAGGCGGGTTTGTGACAAAGCTCATATTCCTTTCAGTGATGGTCTCAAAACTGAAGCGGGGGTCGAACGAAGCGTTGTCGTAGGCGGGCTTGCCGGCCTGGGACGCATTATCCCTATTTGCGCCGGCCGTATTTTTAAAAACGGTCTTTCTTCTTGTTGCCGATTGCTCCGGCTTATTCGCTGTGCTGCCGGCAGGTTTTGCCTCTGCCACGGGCCCGTCTTTTTTGACTATGTGATGAACGCTGGACTTGCCGCCGCCCAGAATCAGATCGTTTTGAGTGGCTATCCAAGCCTCGGTCGTCATGGATTTATTGATAAGTTCCGGCGAGCTTTGCGACACGGTCAGGTTCCTTCCTGCGGCAAGATTCCCGCTGAAGGAGAGGTGAATCCTATTCACGTTGGGCGTCATTCTCAGCATTCCCATCTCATGATTGCGCCAGCTTTTAGTATAGCAGCGGACCTGGAGATGAATGTCCCGGTCGATGTACATGCCTGCGGGGGCCGACAGCGAATACTTCCCGTCCGAATATTCCGACATCAGAAATTCCAGCGTCTTTTGCTGGATAGGTTTCTGCGTAGAGGAGGAACAGAGCACATAGTCGAACCTTACTTTAATGTTTTTGGCCGATCCGACTGTATTGTCATTGATGATAATAGGGATTTCCGTAAGCATCATGTCTTTAGCAGCCACTGCGTCCCATCCGGCCAGAAGGAAGGCAGACACTGCTGCGACAATAGCAAAAACATGTTTTTTCATTTTTTAATAGGTTATCAGTTTGTTATATCGGCAAATATAAACAAAATTGTACAATAATGCCACTTATGAAGCTGCATCCTTTGAAAACAGCGCTTTCAAGGGTACTTGATTTGCATCTGAATTTTCATTAAATTTGCACACTTGATATAGAACGCATGAAAACCGCATATATTTTCCCGGGACAAGGCTCGCAATTTCCAGGCATGGCAAAGGATCTGTATCCTGCTCACCAAGCCCTTATGGAAAGAGCCAACGAAGTTCTGGGTTTCCGCATAACGGACATAATGTTCGAAGGCACGGCCGATGAGCTCAAGGCAACCCGCGTCACCCAGCCGGCCATTTTCCTCCACAGCGTAGTCCTGGCCCTAAGCCAGTCAGAAAAGCCCGACATGGCAGCAGGCCACTCTCTGGGAGAGTTTTCAGCCCTCACTGCCGCCGGCGCTTTGGAATTTGAAGACGCACTCCGCCTTGTCGCCCTGCGTGCAAGCCAGATGCAGCTTTGCTGTGAAAAAACGCCCGGCGCCATGGCCGCAATCATAAACCTGCCCGATGCAGTAATCGAAGAGGTCTGCAGTTCAATTCCCGGAGTGGTCCCGGCAAACTACAATTCCCCGGGCCAGGTAGTCATTTCAGGAGAAGAGGAAGCCGTGGACCAGGCCTGCGCCCAGCTTAAAGCCGCAGGTGCAAAACGGGCTCTCAAGCTTCCCGTAAGCGGCGCTTTCCACTCTCCCCTGATGGAGCCGGCCCGTTCGGCCCTCGCCCAGGCAATCGAAAAAACGCCCTTCAAGGCGCCCGCATGCCCGGTTTATCAGAATGTATCGGCCCTGCCTACCAAGGATCCGGAGCTTATCAAAGCCAACCTTCTCAAGCAGCTCACATCTCCTGTCCGCTGGACGCAGACAATAGAAAACATGCTGGCCGACGGTGCCGCCAAATTCGTGGAACTGGGCCCCAGCAGCGTGCTGCAGGGTCTTGTAAAGCGCATTGCCGGGCCGGAAGCATCAATCGAAATTCAAGGAATACAATAATTTACTTACTATACACTAACTAATTATGGCTAAAGAAAAGAAATTCATCACCTGTGATGGTAACTATGCAGCTTCTAACATAGCCTACCTGTTCAGCGAGCATGCCGCAATCTACCCGATCACGCCCTCCTCAACGATGGCCGAAAACATCGACGAATGGGCCGCCCACGGTAAAAAGAACCTTTGGGGCGAAACAGTAAAAGTGACCGAGATGCAGAGCGAAGCCGGCGCCGCCGGTGCCGTACACGGTTCCCTCCAGGCTGGTGCCCTCACTTCTACATTCACCGCATCCCAGGGACTTCTCCTGATGATCCCCAATATGTATAAGATCGCCGGTGAAATGCTCCCTACGGTGTTCCACGTAAGCGCCCGCGCCCTTGCAAGCCACGCCCTGTCAATCTTCGGTGACCATCAGGACGTAATGGCATGCCGCCAGACCGGTTTCGCAATGCTCGCATCCGGTTCAGTGCAGGAAGCACAGGACCTCGCAGCCGTCGCACACCTGAGCACCATCAAGAGCAGCATTCCTTTCCTTCACTTCTTCGACGGTTTCCGCACCTCGCACGAAATCCAGAAGATCGAAGCCCTTGACGAAGACGCCCTCCGCGACATGGTCTCCAGCAAGGCCCTGGCCAAATTCCGCCAGCGCGCCCTCAACCCGGATGCTCCCGTCACCCGCGGCACTGCCCAGAACGGCGACGTTTACTTCCAGGCAGTGGAAACCCGCAACCAATACTACGATGCAGTTCCCGATATCGTAGCCCGCTACATGGGTGAAATCACCGAACTCACCGGACGCAGCTACCGTCCCTTCGAATACTACGGCGATCCCACAGCCGAAAACATCATCGTAGCAATGGGTTCAGTCACCGAGACTATCAAGGAAACCATCGACTACCTCGCAAGCCGCGGCCGCAAATACGGTCTCGTAACCGTTCACCTCTACCGTCCGTTCTCCGAGAAGTACTTCTTCGCAGTCCTTCCCAAGAGCGTCCGCCGCATTGCAGTGCTGGATCGCACCAAAGAGCCCGGCGCAGTAGGCGAGCCTCTTTACACCGACGTCAAAGCCCTCTTCCAGGGCAAGGACAACGTCCTCATCATCGGCGGCCGCTACGGCCTCTCCTCCAAGGACACCACTCCCGCCCAGATTGTCGCCGTGTATGACAACCTCGAAGCCAAAGAGCCCAAGGCCGACTTCACCATCGGCATAGTGGACGATGTCACCTTCAAGAGCCTTCCTATCAAGAGCGAAGTCTCCATCGTAAAACCCGGCACCACCGAGTGCAAATTCTACGGCCTAGGTTCGGACGGCACCGTCGGCGCAAACAAGAACACCATCAAGATCATCGGCTCCCACACAGACCTTTACAGCCAGGCCTATTT
>JAFUVU010000072.1 GCA_017477465.1 Bacteroidales bacterium | reverse complement strand
GTGATGGTGACCCACTCCCAGAAGGATGCGGCTCAGGCACAGAGGACGATTGACTTGTTCGATGGCCAGATAGTCTCAGATGTGAAGAATGAGCTTTAAGACACGGGAATGCCCCTTGCAGATCCTTTTCATTAGTGTGTAGTTAGAAAACAAATCGTACAAGGGGCAGGCCCTTTGGGTACTGCAAATTTATGAAGAAAAACTCAGATATTCTAATCAAAGTCCTCTCCTTGGGCATCGGGTTGGCGGTGGGCATCGTGCTCATTGCCAAGGTGTTCTTTGAACTGAGCTACGACAGCTTTTACAAGGAGATCGATCGGATATATACCATCAATACCTGGTACTCTCACCAAGGGGACGAAAAGGATTATGGGCAGGTAAGCGGTGCTGTAGCCATAGGTTTCATGGAAGAGGTCCCGGGTGTCGAGGCGGGCACACGTACGACGTTTGTGTTCAATGGCGATACCTACCTGGATGAAGACGGCAATAAGTTGAAAGCAACGCTCGTCTGCGCCGATACCTCCTTCTTCAAGGTATTCGACCGGCCGATTCTTGCCGGTGATCCCGTGAAGATCCTGGGGAAGTGGGGCGGTGTGATGGTGAGCCGGAGTTTCGCGGAGAAGCTGGGAGGCGTGCAGGAGGCCATCGGCAAGCAGGTCTGCAACGAAGACATGTCGGGCTTGAAGTTGCCCATCGAAGGTGTGTTCGAGGATTTCCCGAAGAACGGCAGCCTGGATTATGACATCCTGCTCTCGATGGATACCTACGGCAAACAGAGCACGGACAACTGGCTTGGCAACGACCGGTACAAGGGCTATGTGAAGCTCATGCCCGGCGTGGACCCGAATACGCTCACGGATGCCATCCGGAAGATGCAGGAAGCGCACCAGCCGCTGGAGCAGATTGAGGCACAGGGAACCAGTTTGAGGTATTTCCTGAAGGCCTTCAGCACGTTGCATACTTCCGACCCCGAGGTGAAGTCGCAGGTGATTCTGCTTTCGATTGTGGCGGCACTGCTGATTCTCATCAGCCTGCTGAACTATATCCTCATTGTGATTTCTTCGATGGTGAAGCGTTCGAAGGAAGTGGGCGTGCGGAAGTGCTACGGCGCTGAAGGCAGGCACATTTACGGAATGCTGTCGAAGGAGGCTCTGCTGCACATTGTTCTTTCGCTGGCCATCGCCTCCGTTATCATCTTTGCCGGACGCGGGATTGTGGAGAACCTGCTGGGGGTGCCATTCCAAACATTGCTGGTGCCCCAGAGTATCATGGCCATCGCGGCGGTTCTGCTATTCGTGCTGGTCATTTCCATCGTTGTCCCGGCGGAGTTGTATCAGCGGATTCCGGTGTATGCCGCCCTGAAGAACTATACCGAAAATTCCCGCAACTGGAAACTCGGTCTGCTGGGCGTTCAGGTGCTCATCAACGTATTCCTGGTGGTGATGATGCTCATCATCGGCCGGCAGTACCAGAAAGTGTCCCATGCCAATACGGGTTATGATTATGATAACCTGTATTATATCAGTCTCTTCGACAGCGACCGGCAGGCCGTTACCCGTGCCGTCCGCGCTCTGGAGAGCCTGCCGGAAGTGACCGGCGTGGCAACGGCTTACAACCTGCCGTTCAACGGCTCCAACGGCGACAACGTTTATCTGCCGGACGATGACCGCGAACTGTTCAACATTGCCGACCAATACGAATGCTCCGACGGTTTCTACGACCTCATGGACATTGAATTTCTGGAAGGCCGCGCGCCCCGGGATTCTTCTGAAATTGTTGTGGATGAGAAGTTTGTAGCCAAGATGGCGGAGTTTACGGACTGGAGCGACGGCGCCGTGGGCAAGCAGGTATTCATCACCGGCCACGACCGTTCGAGCGATACGGAGAGGCGGTATTTCACCATTTCCGGCGTGTACAAGAGTTACCTTATCGGCAATCTGACCGGCGTGGATCCGCGCCCCAGCGCCCTGTTCTATGGAGAAATCGGCAGCATGAGTTCCTGGATGCCGCATGTGCTGTTCAAGGTGCAACCTACGTCTCTGGTTAAGGTCAAACAAGCCCTGGAAAAGGCTTTGGAAGGCCGGGAAATCAATATCATCTCCTACGAAGAGCAAATGAGGGCGGCATACGACGACAGCAAGAAAATGCGAAACACCATGGCCATCGGCTCCGTGTTCTCGCTGCTGATTGCCCTGCTGGGCCTCATCGGCTTCATCCGGGACGAAAGCCTCCGGAGGTCGAAGGAAATGGCCGTGCGCAAGATTAACGGCGCTACCACTCGGGACATCCTGAGCGTCTTTGCGAAGGACATCATGAAACTATCGGCTGTGATGGCCGTCATCGCCTGCATCGCCGCCTACTTCGTGGCCCACAAATGGCTGGAGCAGTTTGCCGAGAAAGTGTCCCTGAGTCCGCTGTATTTCATCGGTGGCGCCGTGCTGGTGCTGGCCATCGTGCTGGGCGTAGTGGTGCTGAACTGCCTGCGCATCGCCCGCGCCAATCCCGTGGATTCACTAAAGAATGAATAGATTCTTCGCTTCGCTCAGAATGCCAGGTCAATCATCCATATTTTGCCGGAAACCAATCTTGCGCCGTGGCGCTTGCTTCTTCTCCTCGATGCGGGAAGAAAGTTCGCCGATGGCCAGGTACAGGTTGTCGATGTCCTGCCGGACATCCTCAGAAAGGTCGTTCACG
>JAFUVU010000019.1 GCA_017477465.1 Bacteroidales bacterium | reverse complement strand
TGCTGAACGCTTCGTAGATATATCCGCAATCAATGAAGGAGGAAAACTTAGTTTCAAAGCCGAATTTTACAGCAAATCGAAAATGTTTCAGTAATGTTTCAGTAAACCCCGCAAAAATCCCCGCAAGTACGTGATTTAACGTAACTTACGGGGATTATCTGTAGCCCGGAGGGGAATCGAACCTCTATTTAAAGTTTAGGAAACTTCCGTTCTATCCGTTGAACTACCGGGCCAAACCTTGTTTTAACAAAAAAAGCGCTTTATTCGGCGCTCTTTTCGATGATCTGACGACCACGATAATAGCCGCACTCAGGGCATACGCGGTGATACATCACGGTTGCGCCGCAGTTGGGGCAGACGCTCAGAGTGGGGACGGGAGCGAAGTCGTGAGTACGACGCTTGTCTCTTCTCTGCTTGGAGAGTTTATGTTTCGGATGTGCCATTGTTTATATTTTTAATTGTTTATTTTTCGTCAAAAAGTCCTTTCAGGGCGGCGAACGGGCTGTTCTGTGTGGCAGCCTCCTCGTCCTTCCGCTCCTCCTGACTTAGAAACCGGACGGTGTCGGGATTGCACTCCCCTTCCGGATGAACCTTTTGCAAGGGTAGTGATAGACAAACATAGTCATATACTGCCTGACTTAGGTCCCAGTCCGGGCCTTCACCCGGGGTGAAGACCTCTGAAGGTTCCGCTTCCACGTGAAGGGCCAGAGGGTCCAGGCAGCGGTCACAGGGAACGGTAACCGTTCCGCTGAGATGGAGTACAGCCTCCACCTTCCGCGTGCCCGACTTCTGAACAGTGGCTTCCACGTTCACATCGGCGTCCAGGATTTCCTGGTTGTCAAACATTTGAAAGAACTCTATACCTGCATGGAAGCGGAACTTTCGCTCCCCGGCAGCCCAATCGTTAATGGGTATGATAAACTGATTCATCTCCACAAAAACAGATTAAGGGGTGCAAAGATACGAATAATTTTCAGAAAATCAATCCTCCGTGGATGAATTTCTCTTTCTATCCAGAGGATCGAGCTGAATTTTGCGCATTCTCATGTGGTTGGGGGTGATTTCCACAAGCTCATCTTCCTGAATATATTCGAGCGCTTCCTCAAGTGAGAACTTGATTGCGGGAGGAAGTACCACTTTCTCGTCGGAGCCTGAAGCACGCACATTGGTGAGCTTCTTTGTCTTGCAGATATTGATATTCAAGTCTCTGTCACGTGTGTGTTCACCGACGACCTGGCCGCCGTAGATCTCTTCGCCGGGTTCTACGAAGAAGCGTCCGCGGTCCAGAAGCTTATTCATAGAGTAGGCAATGGCTTCTCCTGTCTCCAGTGATACCAGAGAGCCGTTTGTGCGCATCTCGATGTCGCCTTTGTAAGGCTGATAATCTTTAAAGCGGTGGGCGACCACTGCCTCTCCCTGGGTAGCGGTGAGAAGGTTGGACCTCAGGCCCATGAGGCCGCGGGTGGGAATCTCGAATTCCAGGAGCGTACGGTCTCCGCGGGGCTCCATGCGTACGAGAGCGCCCTTGCGGCGGGTACTGAGTTCGATGGCTGCACCTACGAACTGCTCCGGCACTTCGATGGACAGTTCCTCGATAGGCTCGCAGCGCTGGCCGTTGATGGTCTTGTCAAGCACTTTGGGCTGACCGACCTGCAGTTCAAAGCCTTCACGGCGCATCGTCTCGATAAGGACCGACAGATGCAGCACACCGCGGCCGTAAACTACGAAGGAATCGGCATTAATGCCCGGCTTTACGCGAAGGGCGAGGTTCTTTTCAAGCTCTTTTTCAAGACGTTCCTTGATGTGGCGGGAGGTTACGAACTTACCGTCTTTGCCGAAGAAAGGAGAGTTGTTGATCATGAAGAGCATCGACATCGTCGGCTCATCGACGGCGATGGGCGGGAGGGCTTCGGGGGCGTCAATATCGGCAATTGTGTCGCCGATTTCGAAGCCGTCTATGCCGACCACTGCGCAGATATCGCCGCACTGGACCTCGTCGACGTTGGCTTTGCCGAGGCCTTCGAAGACCATCAGCTGCTTGATTTTGCTCTTTTCGATCATGTCGTAACGCTTGCAGAGGCTTACGGGCATGCCGGTTTTGAGGGTTCCGCGGGTGATGCGGCCGACTGCGATCCGGCCGACGTATGGCGAATATTCGAGCGAAGATACCAGCATCTGCGGCGTGCCCTCCTTCACCTCTGGGGCAGGGATTTCCTCCAGGATAGTATCCAGAAGGGCCGATATGTCAGTGGTGGGTTTGCGCCAGTCATGAGACATCCAGCCCTGCTTGGCGCTGCCGTAGATAGTCTTGAATTCCAGCTGATCCTCACTTGCGCCCAGGTTGAACATGAGCTCGAAGACTTCTTCCTGCACTTCGTCGGGGCGGCAGTTGGGCTTATCGACCTTATTGATTACGACTATCGGTTTTTTGCCCATGTCGATGGCTTTGTTAAGCACAAAGCGGGTCTGGGGCATGCAGCCTTCGAAGGCATCAACCAGCAGAAGGACGCCGTCGGCCATGTTTAGAACTCGTTCCACTTCGCCGCCGAAGTCGCTGTGGCCGGGAGTGTCTATAATATTGATTTTTACGCCTTTATACGTCACCGAGACGTTCTTGGCGAGGATGGTGATGCCGCGCTCGCGTTCCAGGTCGTTGTTGTCCAGGATCAGATTGCCAAGGTCTTCGGGCCTGCGAACAAGGTTGGCCTGGTAAATCATCCTGTCCACCAAAGTGGTTTTGCCATGGTCCACGTGGGCGATGATGGCTATGTTTCTGATATCTTGCATATAGCTGTCTGTTAGAATCTACAAATTTACGATTTTTCGGCAAACGGATAAAATTTTTTTCGGCCACCAGGCCTGCCAGAATGCCGATTATGACGGGCCGATGGGTGAAAACACATGATTTAACCGTTTGAGCCAGAGGCGAAATCGGCCACTCATGGCGGCAGGAGCGCGATTTTTTAATTAAACGTTTGTTTTTTCACTAAACGGATAAGTTTTCTCAGCTTTGCACAAAACGTTGATGCTATGAAAACGAAAATTTGCCTTCTACTCTTGCTTCCCCTGGCAGCAGCATGCCTGAGGGACCCCGCCCCCGGAGCCAAAACTCCTCACTCCGAAGAGATTTATCACGGGATGATAGAACTTGGAGAAAAACTGGAGGATCCGTACACCGTGGAAAACATGCGCGCGGCTCTCACCAAAGTCTATCCTACCAAAGCCGAAAGAACGGATATTTCAGCTACGGACCTCTATGTCCGCTTCCTTCCCACTTCCGAAGAGCAGCTTGGGAAACTGGAATCGGCAGGGCTGTATCTTATGGACCATCCTATGGACTACCGCATTGCCAAAGAAGGAGACTATTACAAAGACCCGGAACTGGGCGAAGACGCCATAACATGGCAGTACGCCGTCGTGCCCAAGAGCTTCACCTTTCCTCCGGGCATCCGCTACGAACTATTGGACGAATGTTATCTGTCTGAACATGACCCCGTTACACGGGCCGCCGGGGATATAGACTGGGATATTGTGGAGCGGGAAGCATTCCGGCTCACCGGCAATGAAGACCTGCTTCTCCCGGCCACAAAAGGCACTGCCGTGGCTCCGGAGGGCCGCATCAGCATCGAGGACCCGGGCTTCATCGGCGGACAGCCTTTCGGGGTGGCGTGCGTAAAGGTCGTATGCAACATATTCGTCAAAATCGCCACTACCTACACCGACCGCGACGGCTACTATAAAATGGACAAAGCCTTTTCCGGAAAGCCGAGATACCGGCTGGTATTCGAGAATCAGCAGGGATTCAAAATCGGCTTTAACTGGATTATCATACCCGCTTCCGTCAGCACTTTGGGCTCCGCGGGGTCGGAAGGACTTGACTATCACGTAAGCAGGGACGGCGATGCCGCTCTTTTCCGCCGATGCACAGTGAACAACGCCGCCTATGAGTACTTTACCCGCTGCAACGAAGACGACCTTGACATCGCCCCTCCCCCTTCAGACCTGCGCCTGTGGATTTTCCCCGACCTCACATGCTCCAGCACTTGCATGCTGCACCACGGAGCCTTTCTGGACCATGCGTTGCTGACCGCTTATATCGGCGCTTATGTACCTCTTATCAAGATATTTACACCGGACATAACCATCGGCACCAGGGAGCAGGATTATGCCGGCATTTACAGGGCTGTCGTGCATGAACTGGCGCATGCAAGCCACTACGCGCAAGTGGGAAACAAGTACTGGACTCCATACATCACGTACGTTATCCGTTCCTTTATTACCGAAGGTTGGGATGCCTATGGAAGCGGTACGGGAAACGGGGCAGGCTACTGCGAGCTGGGCGAAATGTGGGGATACTTCATGCAGGAGACAATGTGCAGGGAGCGTTACGGCGGCACTGTGCAGTCATTTGGCAACCGCTTCTGGTTCAAGCCCGACATCTTTACCTACCTGTACGAACGAGGCATGTCCAGGCACGATATATTCAAGGCGCTTACGGCCGATGTCACCGGAATCGACGACCTGCGCGAACAGCTTATCTCCCTCTATCCTGACAAAGAAGCTGTCATCGCTGAAACCTTCCGTCACTATGGGAAATAATCGGGCGCTGCTTCCTGTCCTTCTTGGCCTCATTGCGTGGGTATCATGTATCGTCAAGGAGGACAGAAGCGCCTGTCCCTGCTTTCTCAGGGTGGACATGCAGGGACTCCCCTCCTACCCGGCCACCCTTTCCATCGTCGGGGCCGGCCAATTTGAAGTGGACCGGGATTCGGTTCTGCTGGTGGCCGTTCCAAAGAGTGGCGTGGAACTGGTGGCCGTGTCAGGAGCCTCGACGGGGGCCGACGGCACGGTCCGAATCCCCTACGGCTTTGATTGTCCTCCCGTTTATCTTTTTTCTGGTCAGGTGCCGCCAGGCCTGGACACTGCCTATATCAAGGTGCAGATGCACAAGCAGTTCTGCACCCTGGATATGCAATTCGACGGCCCGCCCGGCTGGGGAGAACCCTACTGGGGAGAAGTGCGCGGCCGAGTAGAAGGCCTGCAGGCCGACGGTACCCCGCTCGAAGGCCCTTTCGACTGTCGCCTTGACAGCGGCAACTCCGTGCGTCTGCCACGCCAGCACCCCGAAGAAGAACTTTGGCTGGATATCACAATGCCGGACCGCCTGGTCCGTTCTTTTGCCCTTGGCGCATACTTGTTGAAAGCAGGATACGACTGGTCGGCCCCGGACCTTGAAGACATTACTCTCACAGTAAACCTGTCCGTTTCAGAAATCCGTTTCCAAGGGTCCGGCTGGAGCGATACCGTCAAGCTTGATGTAGATATCTAAGCCAGATTTTACAATAATTTATTTGCACTTTCCGAAAAAGTGCGTATATTTGCAGTCCCAAATTGATGCGCGGATGGCGGAATTGGTAGACGCGCTACTCTCAGGAGGTAGTGTCCGAAAGGACGTGTCAGTTCGACTCTGATTTCGCGCACAAAGGATGGCTTTTCAAGTCATCCTTTTTTTGTACCCCAAAACCTCGACACGTAACCACCTGAACCTCAACAACTTCCTGAAATCAAGTGCGGCAAAAAGTCACACTTGATTTTCATAATTGGTTGGTAGTCATTGGGTTGTGTGTCAAGGGGGCAGATGGGGGCTGATGTTGTTTTGTGGCTATAAAATGTGTATATTTGCAAGTTATGGGAATTTTTGACAAGGGATTTAAGAAGACCAACCTGAATTTCTTTCAGAAGCTGGGACGGGCCATTACCGGAAAGTCCAAGGTGGACGACAAAGTCCTGGACGCTCTGGAAGAGGCTTTGCTGGCTTCCGACATGGGCGTTGACACTACGCTCAAGCTAATCGACAATATTGAAGACCGTGTCCAGAAAGACAAATATGTGGACATGGAGGAGCTCACGGCCCTTATCCGTGACGAGATAGCAAAACTCATAGGAGAGGACGACACCCCGGTCCAGCCTTTCGACTTTTCAAAAAAGCCTTACGTAGTGCTGGTAGTCGGCGTAAATGGCGTGGGCAAAACCACCACCATCGGCAAGCTGGCCGCAATGATGTCAAGGAGCGGCAAGAAGGTCGTCATCGGTGCAGCGGACACTTTCCGCGCAGCAGCAGTTGAGCAGCTGAGCGTCTGGGCCGAAAGGGCAGGCGCCGAAATAGTAAAACAGCCGATGGGCGCAGATCCGGCCTCGGTAGCCTTCGACACGGTCAAATCGGCCGTAGCGAAAGGGGCCGATGCCGTCCTGATCGACACGGCAGGCCGCCTGCACAACAGAGTGGACCTGATGAACGAACTCACCAAAATCCGAAACGTCATACGCCGCGTAGTGCCCGACGGCCCGCACGAGGTGCTCCTGGTCCTGGACGGCTCCACCGGCCAGAATGCCTTCATCCAGGCCAAAGAATTCTCGAAAGCCACCGATGTCACCGCACTGGCGGTAACAAAGCTGGACGGCAGCGCCAAAGGCGGCGTAGTTGTAGGCATAGCTGACGGATTCCACTTCCCCATCAAGTTCCTTGGCATAGGCGAAGGAATAGACGACCTGAAAGTTTTTGACAAAAAGGAATTTGTGGAATCCCTTTTCAAATTGGAAGATATACAGTAAACAGATATGAAACTAAGTTACAATTGGCTCAAAGAGTACTTAAAGTGCAACCTTACCCCGGATCAGGTAGCCGAGGCCATGACATCCATAGGCATAGAGGTAGATTCCGTGCAAATGCAAGAGGCGGTTCCGGGCGGCCTTAACGGAGTTGTAGTGGCTCAGGTCCTCACCTGCGAGCCCCATCCGGACAGCGACCACCTGCACATTACAAGCGTAAACGACGGTTCACCGGAGCCCGTGCAGGTTGTATGCGGCGCTCCCAACGTAGCGGCAGGACAGAAGGTGCTCTTTGCACGCATCGGCACAGTACTTCCCGGCGATTTCAAAATCAAAAAATCCAAAATCCGCGGCGTGGAAAGCCTGGGCATGATTTGCGCGGAGGACGAACTCGGTATCGGCACAAGCCATGCCGGCATAATGGTTCTTCCTGCCGATGCAGTTCCAGGCACCCCCGCAAAGGAATATCTGGGCCTGAAGGACGAGGCCGTCATCGAATATGAAATCACGGCAAACCGCATCGATGCGGCGTCCCACATCGGCGTAGCACGCGACCTTTACGGCTATCTGAAAAGCCGCGACATCCCCTGCGAGCTCACGATTCCTTCGGTAGAAGCTTTCAAAGAAGGGGAAGGCGAATCCATCCCCGTAGAAGTGCTTGACACTAAAGGCGCTCCCCGCTACGTGGGCATCACGGTAAAAGGCGTAAAAGTGGCACCCAGCCCCCAGTGGCTGCAGGAGAAACTTCTGTCGATCGGCCTGAAGCCCATCAACAATGTGGTAGATATCAGTAACTTCGTTCTTTTCGAAACAGGCCAGCCCCTGCACACCTTCGATGCCGATCAGATTATTGGCGGCAAAGTCATAGTGCGCCGCGCTGCCGAAGGCGAACCCATCCGCACCCTTGACGGCATGGACCGCAAGCTTGCAGCCTGCGACATGGTCATCGCCAATGCCGAAGGGCCCATGTGCATTGCCGGCGTGTTCGGCGGTGAGGTCTCCGGCGTCAGCGACAGCACCGTTGACGTATTCATCGAAGGCGCCTACTTCGACCCCGTAAGCATCCGCAAAACCGCCAAGAGCCAGACGCTTTCCACCGACGCCAGCTTCCGTTTCGAAAGAGGTGCAGACCCCGAAGCCGCCATCTACGCAGCCAAACGGGCCGCTCTCCTCATCCAGGAAGTTGCCGGCGGTAAAGTCATCGGCAAAATCCGCGAAGTATATCCGGAAAAGATTGAGCGCGCCCGCATTCAGCTGGACTACAATCGCATAGAGCATTTCATCGGCAAGAAAATCGGGCACGACACTATTGAGAAAATCCTGGAAGGCCTTAATTACCAATTCCTTGAAAAGAAGGCCGATGGCGCCCTGGTCGCCGCTCCCACCTACATGGTGGACGTGACAAGGGAATGCGACGTGGTGGAAGAAATCCTCAGAATCTATGGCTACAACAACATCGAGCTGCCCCAGAACCTGAGGATGAGCGTGAACCCCTCCCAGCAGCCGGAGCCGGAAGCTATCCGCAACGCTATCTCCAACTGGCTGGCGGCCAACGGTTTCACCGAGACAATGAACAATTCCTTAACCAAGGAAGACTATTACACTCAGCTGGAAACCTTCCCGGCAAGCCGCTGCGTGCATCTGGTGAACCCTCTGAGCCAGGACCTCAACGTAATGCGTCAGACCTTGCTGCTGAACGGCCTCGAGGTAGTGGCATACAACCTGAACCGTCAGGCTACATCGCTTAAATTCTTCGAATACGGCTCTGTGTATCAGCGTCTTGAGGAAGGCGACGGCACCACCCTCGCAAGCTATGAGGAGCACCGCTGCTTCTCTCTCTTCCTCAGCGGAACTCCGGACAAAGTATGGCGCAGCGCGGCTTCAAAATCCAGCTTCTTCCAGCTGAAAGGCTATGTGGAAGCCCTGATGGCCCGCTACAGAATAGACATCCAGACCCTGCAGATGGGATCGGCCCCTGCAGACATCTTCTCCGAAGGCATTACCTACAGCCTCCCCGGCAAAGAACCCAAGCTGCTCGCAACCCTGGGCACGCTTTCTCCCGCACTGTGCAAACGCTTCGGCGTAAAGCAACCCGTCTTTGCGGCCGAAATCAACTGGGAAGTCCTCTTTACCCTAATCAAACGCGACAAGTTCAGCTTCAAGGAACTGCCCAAGTTCCCCGAAGTACGCCGCGACCTTGCCCTTCTTCTGGACGAAGGCACTCCCTATGCCGACGTTCGCAAATCGGCCCTCAAGGCTGGCAAGAAGCTGGTGAAGAGCATTTCCCTCTTCGACGTTTACCGCGGCGAGAAGATCCCCTCAGGCAAGAAGCAGTATGCACTGAACTTCATCCTGCAGGATCCGGAACGCACCCTCACCGACACCGAGGTTGAAAACACCATGAACCGCATACTCACCGCCCTGCAAAGCGAGTGCGGCGCAATCCTCAGATAAATGCGCAAACTCCTATACGTCATACTTTTACTTCTTCTTGTGGCCGCATGCGGTCCCAAGAAGATTCCCCGTGACGACATGGAGTCAATCCTCAGGGACCTCCTGATTCAGGACCAGCAGATAAAACAAGACAGAGACCTTAGAAAACAGGCCGATACATCCCTGGTTTACGAAGGCATTTTTCAGTCATACGGCTACGACACCGACGATTTCATCCACAGCCTTGCAGAGTATCTAGAAGATCCCGCCCGCATGGAAAAGATAATGGGCGAAGTTGCCGATGACCTTGAAAAGCAGACCAAGCAGATCGGCCGGAAGATACGCGATAAGGAATGGAGGGAAGGCTATATGAGAATCTACTCGATGAAGCCGGATACTTCCAAAGGGCCGAAACCCAGGATAAGGCCGGCCGACACCCTCCGCATCCGCTTCAGCGGCGATTCCGTCTGGATGTACTACCCGCCTGACACCCTGGTAATTCCCATGAGATGAAACGATTCACAGCCAAATACTTATACACTCTGACATCGAGAGAACCGCTTCGCAACGCCTTTGTGGAAGTATCCGACAACGGTACTGTCCTTTCCGTGGGCAACTGCGCCCCAGGCGAGGCAATCGACTACGAAGTTCTGGTTCCCGGTTTCGTAAACGCTCACTGCCACGTGGAGCTTTCCTATATGAAAGGACTCTTCCGCAAAGGTAGCGGCATGGCTGGCTTCATCGACCAGATAAACGCACTCAGGGACACATCGTCCCTTGAAGACAAGATAGCGGCCTTGAAAGAAGCGATGGACGGCCTTTGGGACCAAGGCGTACAGGCAATGGCCGACATTTCCAACTGCGACGACTCCTTCGCCGTCAAGGCTTTGCACCCCTTGTACACCAGAACCTTCCTGGAAGTTTTCGGGGCCGATCCGGTCGGCTGCGACGAAGTGATGAGCTCCGTGCAAGCCCTGCAGGAAAAGGCCGTTGGAATGGGCCTGGATGCAGCGCCCACACCGCATTCCTGCTACACGATGAGCCCGGAACTGGTGACGGCGTCTTCAGTTGCCGGCCTCAGGAGCGGCTATCTGAGCTATCACAGCGAAGAATCCGACGAAGAAGAGCAGATGATGCGCTACGGCAGCGGTCCCATGTGGGACAACCGCATCGCAAACGGTATCCCCACCCCGCCGGTCACCGGCACTTCTTCACTGGAATATTTCCTTAACCGGCTCCTTGCCGGAGGCCTGTCGGCCCCCATTCCCGGCCATGTGCTGCTGGTGCACGAATGCTGCCTTACCACGGAAGGCGCCGCCCTGGCAAAGAAAGTGCTGGCGCAGCCCTTCCTTGCCATCTGTCCCCTCTCGAATCTTTTCATACACAATACCTTGCCGCCAATCCCGGTAATGCGGGCCTCCGGCATTCCAATCTGCGTAGGAACAGATTCCCTTTCCTCCAACGACGTCCTGAACATAGTGGACGAGCTATACTGCCTGCAGCAAGCCTTCCCGGAAGTCTCGCTCGGAGAACTTCTGGAATGGGCATGCCTCAACGGCGCCCGCTTCCTCGGAAAAGAAGGCGTCATCGGCAGTATCGAGAAGGGCAAGAAACCCGGCATAGTGCTCATAGAAGGCATAGAAGAAGGCCGGCTTAGCGCATCCTCCAAATCCAGACGCCTATGTTAAGGGAAACTACAGTATTCGGCCCCATCCACAGCCGCAGGCTGGGCAGTTCCTTGGGCATAAACCTCCTGCCCCAGGAGGGCAAGGTCTGCAACTTCGACTGCGTTTACTGCGAGTGCGGCTGGAACAAAGACGGTCTCAACGACCGCACCCTGCCGACGGCCGAGGATGTGAAGGAAGCCCTGTCGGCCAAGCTGAAGGCCTGTATGGAAAGCGCAACTCCCATAGACTCAATCACTTTCTCCGGCGACGGAGAGCCCACGCTAAATCCCCAGTTTGCCGACATCATAGACATCACCCTGGCTTTAAGGGACAAGTACTACCCCAAGGCCAAGGTTTCGGTGCTTTCCAATGCGACGCAAATCGGCCGGGATTCCGTTTTCCAGGCGCTGAAAAAGGTGGATAACGCCATCCTTAAGCTGGACGCCCCCACCGACGCCCAGGCGGCCCTGGTGAACCGGCCAACAGGCGCGTACCATGTTGCCGATGTCGTGGACAATATGCGCAAGTTCAAAGGCGATTTCGTGCTCCAAACCATGTTCCTGAAGGGTCCTGGCTGGGCGACGGAAGACTGGGTGCAAGATTGGATGCAGACAGTGAGGGCTCTCAAACCCCGCGAAGTGATGGTGTACACAATAGACCGGGAAACGCCGCTGAAAGAATTACAGAAATATACCGTGGAGGAAATGCGCAGCCTTGTGCAGCCTCTGATCGATGAAGGATATCAAATTCAAATTAAAGGATAAGTTTATGTCAATTGCAAGCAAATACGGCTATACGCCCGACAAAGAGGCCATTGCGCGCCATCTTGAACTCATCGCCGGAGGCCTGGAAGAAATGGCATCCCCGGAGCTCTACAAGGCCTGCTTCTCCATCATGGACCAGACCACCCTGGCTAATGAAGACACCCCCGCCTCAGTAACGGCGCTGGTGCAGAAAGTCAACTCCTTCGCCAAGGATTACCCCTCCTGGCCGCTTCCCGCCAGCATCTGCGTGTATCCCAACTTCGCCGGCGTCGTAGCCAAGAACCGCGCTTCTGCCGATGTTCACGTAACAACGGTGGCCGGCTGCTTCCCCACCTCCCAAAGCTTCCTGGAAGTCAAACTCCACGAGATCGAGCTGGCAGTCCGCGCAGGGGCCGATGAAATCGACATCGTCCTTGCCCTCAACAGCTTCCTTGTAGAAGACTACGCAACCGCAGGAGAAGAGATCAAGGCCTCACGCGAAAGGATCGATGCCGTAGCAGCCGAACTTGGCCGCCCCGTCGTCCTCAAAGTCATCCTCGAAACCGGCCTCCTGGTAACTCCCGAAAAGATTGCCGACGCCAGCTTCCTGGCCATGGAAAACGGTGCCGATTTCATCAAGACATCCACCGGCAAGGTAAAGGTAAACGCCACTCCCCTTGCCGCTTACGTGATGTGCGAGTGCATCAAGAAGTTCTACGAGGTCACCGGCAAGAAGGTGGGCTTCAAGGCTGCAGGCGGCATTGCATCGGCCATGGACGCCGTATGCTACTGGTCCATCGTCGGCACAATCCTTGGAAAGGAATGGCTCAACAAAAAGCTCTTCCGCTTCGGCGTATCTTCCCTGGCCAACAAGCTCCTAAGCGCCGAGCAGCAAAAAACCGTGGCATATTTTTAAGCCATAGACCAGCAGACACAAAAAACCGCCCCGGAACTATCCGGGACGGTTTTTTTGCTACTTAGGCAAAAGAACTTACTTCTTGTTGAAGAATTCCTTCTCTTTGCCTTCTTCTACCAGCTGCTCTACGAAAACGTAGGCACCGGTTTTGGGGCTCTTTTCCATACGGATTACCTTCACCATGTGCTTTGCACCGGCTTTTGCATCGAAGGTTGCAACTGCTTTTTTTGCCATAGTTCAAAAAGTTTATTTAATCTCACGGTGGAGGGTTACTTTCTTGAGGTACGGGTTGTACTTCATACGCTCCAGACGGTCCGGAGTGTTTTTCTTGTTCTTGGTAGTGATGTAACGGGACATGCCGGGAACACCGCTAGCCTTCTGCTCCGTGCACTCCAGGATGACTTGCACCCTGTTTCCTTTCTGTTTCTTTGCCATAATTTTCTAGGATTAAAGGGTTAAACAAGGCTCACGTATCCTTTGTCCTGAGCGGCCTTAAGGGCGGCGTCGAGACCGTTTTTCTCGATGATGCGCATGCCCTTGGTGGTCACTTTCAGGGTGACGAAACGCTGTTCTGCTTCTGACCAGAATTTCTTGGTCTTGAGGTTGAGGGAGAAGTCGCGCTTAGTGCGCAGCTTGGAATGGGCGACGTTGTTGCCGATCATTCTCTTCCTGCCGGTTATCTGACAAACCTTTGACATAATATTTTACTTTTTAATTGTTACTTGTTTGGGCGGTGGTTAAACCAGTTTCAGGAAACGGTTCCACCTTATGCTTTTGGGGAATTTCTTGCTTGCGTCTGTTGACAGCCAGATGATGGAGGGCGAACCTACAATGTGGTCTTCCGGGACAAAGCCCCAATAACGGGAATCCAGGGAGTTGTGACGGTTGTCACCCATCATGAAGTAATAGTCTTGACGGAAGGTGTATGTGCCTACAGGCTCTCCGTTGATCAGGATGCTTTCGGAGGTTACTTCCAAGGTATTGTGCTCGTAGTCGCGGATTATGCGCTCGTACAGGGGCAGGTTATCCTTGGTAAGTTCCACTGTCGCACCTTTTTCTGGTATCCACAGCGGTCCGAAGTAATCGCAAGTCCAGCGGGTCTTCCCCGTGAAGGGGAAAATGCCAGTATCTTGCCCTGCAGCAGGGTACTGCTCCAGATTTGGTATTACATCAACCACTGAGGACAGGGACTTCACCTTCTCGAGCATTTCGCTTGTCAAAGGCATCATGGGGTATCCAGGAAGCTTTGAGTCGAAATAGAGTTCGGAGAGGTTCAGGCCCAACTGCTCCAGCTTCAAAGCATTGATGCGGGAACCGGTAGTTATCACCTGATATGTGAGCTGTCGTCCGGGATAGTCGGGTTCCTTTTCTCCGTTCACCCACACGAGGCCGTCCTTGACTACCAGAGTGTCGCCTGCCACTGCTACGCAGCGTTTGACATAATGGTCTTTTTTGTCCATAGGGCGGACGATGACGGGGCCGAACTGGGAGATGGTCTTCTCACGTCCGTATGTGCGTACCCAGGCGTAGTAATCGTCTGCGGGACGACGGGTGAGAACTGTGTCTCCGTTGGGGAAGCCGAAGACCACGATATCGCCTCTTTTCACCTGACGGAAACCCTTGAGCCTGCGGTACTTGTTCTGGATGAGCGTGGAATACGACTCACCGCCGAAAGCACGGTTGTGGGTAAAGGGAATCGTGAGCGGAGTCTGAGGGATACGGGGGCCGTAGGTAAGCTTGGACACGAACAGATGGTCTCCCGTGTACAGGCTGCTTTCCATTGACGAGGAAGGAATCTTGAAGGCCTGGAAGAAGAAAATATTGATGAAGGTCACAACCACTACGGCGAAGATGATGGCATCCAGCCAGTCCAGCCATACGTTGTGCTTTTCCCCGGGGGCGTACTCTTTCTTCCAGAAGAGCCACTTGACCTTTTTCGTGACGATAAGGTCGAAGATAATGCCGAGGCCCAGGAGCCACCAATAGTTTCCGAGCCAGATCACCCATGCGATATAGAGCAGGGACCAGAATCCCAGCTTCAACCACTTGTTTTGGATGATTTCCTTCCAGCTCACAGCGCAAAAACTACTTTACAGAGTTGACAATTGCCTCAAAAGCCTGAGGATTGTTCATGGCAAGGTCTGCGAGAACTTTACGGTTAAGGCCGATGTTCTGCTTGGCAAGACGTCCCATCAACTGGGAGTAGGTGAGGCCATACTGACGTGCAGCGGCGTTGATGCGCTGGATCCACAGGGAACGGAACTCGCGCTTCTTGGCTTTGCGGTCCCTGTAGGCGTAGGTAAGACCTTTTTCGTAGGTGTTCTTGGCGACTGTCCAGACATTCTTGCGGGACAGGAAGTTGCCGCGGGTTCTGGAGAGAATCTTCTTGCGGCGTGCCCTTGAGGCAACAGAATTAACTGATCTAGGCATAAATTTTTACAATTTTGGAGGCAGTGGCGTTCCACTTTGGGAACTGCGCTTTCACAGACTGCGTTCCAGTTAAACAATAATTACAGGACCAGGAGTTCTTTTACGCGGCGCACATCGTCTTTCTCGAGGATAGCGAAGTGATCCAGGTTGCGTTTCTGTTTCTTGGTCTTCTTGGTGAGGATGTGGCTGTGATAAGCGTGCTTCCTCTTGATCTTTCCCGATCCGGTAAGCGTGAAGCGCTTTTTGGCACCGGAGTTGGTTTTAAGCTTTGCCATTGTGTTAAACAATTAATAATTATACAT
>JAFUVU010000018.1 GCA_017477465.1 Bacteroidales bacterium | reverse complement strand
ATTACAGCCGCCGCGTTATTGTGAAGGGTGTTACTGTGACAACCGGTGTCAACAGCAGCAACCGTAACGGTACCATTTCCCAGGACAACAGTGAGATGGTTCTTCGCTCCGGTGCTTCCAGTGTAACTCTGGAGGCTGGATTGGAAGGTGACATCATCGGCTTCCCGACCGTGTTTAACGGCACTCATCAGCTCACTTACTGGGAAGGATTCACCGCCGCTGTATCTCCGGTCGAAGAGATCCAGAATGCCACCATCGCAGAGTTTATCCGCCTTGCCGACGCCCAGAACGCTTACCGCCTCAGCGGTACCGCTTCAAATGTTCTCAGCTATATCGGCCAGCAGATGGAACAGGTTCTGCAGTTCACCCTCACTGACAACACCGGTTCAATTGACGTTGTAAGCTTAGCCGCAGGCGAGGCTGACAAATGGTATGAAAAAGTGAAGGAAGGCTCGACCGTAGTCCTCACCGGTACCTACAGTTTCGTTGCCGATGCCACCCAGTTGGCTGCACATACCGTGGTCAATGCCACCATCGAAAGCTGCGAAGGCGGTTCCACTCCTTCTACCGGCGGCAATGAAATTACCATAGATTTTTCCACAATGAGTTTGACAAACGGCACCAAGTATGAGAGTCTTTCAGATCCGAACAACATGGTGGATGTAACCTTCGGTTCCGGCGCCAACGATGGCAAATACTATGACACAGGTACCGCCATCCGCGTGTATGGAAACGGCTGGTGCCAGGTCGCTTCCAACTCGACCATTACTAAGATTGTCTATACCTTCGATACAGCCGAGACAAATGCGAACGCCGGTGCCATGGCTTATCCGAATGACAAATTTCCGTTTGCTGTAAATACCGGTTCATTCGAGATGGACGCTTCAGGAGCACCTGAGGGCACCTGGACCGGTTCCGCAACCTCAGTGAAAGCCACCCGCGCAAGCGGAAGCGGCCACTGGAGAATCAAGAAGATTGTCGTAACTGTAGAATAATTCCCAATGTCCAGGAAACTGACCATCGTCCTCATAGCTATTCTGGCGGTCCTTACGGGCTGCCAGAAGGAGGACGTGGTGAGCCTTAAGCTTGGAAGTACGTATTTGCAGCGTGCTGCCGGCGCCTCCTTCATGCAGGTGACGGCAACTGCCGACTGGACCATCACGCTGGAATTCCCCTCCGGGACATCGGCATGGGCCACGGTGACTCCGAACACCGGCAGCGGTAGCAAAAACGATATCCGCTTCCGTTACGAGGCCAATACCGACGAAGAATCCCGTCAGCTGACAATAGTGCTTACCCCCGGCAGGGGTGCGGCCGCAAGGCTTGATGTGGTGCAGGCCGGCGTGTCCGTTTATCCGGACTGGCTGGAGCTGCCTGCAATGGCCGAAGGAGACGGCTGCGAGCTGCTCTGTCACGACATGGACGGCGGCAAGTACAAGAACAAGAATGCCAGCGGCCAGCGCAACTGGAGCTGTTACTGGGACTTTGACGATTATGTGTCCCTGTGGGTGGCTTACCCGCACAACTCAAATCTCAGGGGCTCCGGTAGCCGTTCGGAATCCTGGGGCGTGTTTGACCCCTGCCTGCCAGTATCGGCACAGCCAAATACCGGATTCACTTACGGAGGAGGCTGGACCAGAGGACATCAGATTCCTTCGGCCGACAGACTCAACTACGCCGCCAACGTGTCCACCTTCTATCCCACCAACATGACCCCTCAGGAATACAACTTCAACTCCGGAATCTGGGTCCAGTTGGAGAACAAGGTAAGGACATATTCTACCCGCTGCGACACTCTGTACGTGGTGACAGGCTGCCTGATAAAAGGTTCCACTCAAAAGAGCGGCAACAACACAGGCTTCCGTGTTACCGTGCCCACTCACTATTACAAGGCGCTTCTTTATTACAAGAAGAGCTCGCCCCATGGCAGTGCCACGGACGGCTATATGGCTGCAGGCTTCATCTATCCGCACGATTCAAGCATTGCAAACGGCAACTGCCTTGACTACAAATGCTCAATAGACGAGCTGGAGACCCAGACAGGCGTAGATTTCTTCCCCAATCTTGAGAGAAGAATCGGCAAAGCTAAAGCGGACGAGATAGAGAAACAGGCTCCTTCAAGTTTCTGGAATTAAAGAATTAATAACACGATATTTATGAAAAGACTCCTATACGCCCTTGCTACTGCGCTGCTTATCCTTCAGGGATGCGGCTCATCGGCCCAGGTGAGCACCGGCTCAAAGGGAAAGTCCTATGTGATAGGCTTTTACAACCTGGAGAACCTCTTTGACACCTACCACGACGAAGGCAAAAACGACTACGAGTACCTGCCCGACGGCGCCAACCAGTGGACAGAGGCAAAATATGCCAAGAAACTGCAGAACATGGCCCAGGTCATTGCCGAAATGCGCAAGGACAACGGTGCCTGGCATGCAGTGCTGGGTGTGTCCGAAATCGAAAACCGCCACGTCCTTGAAGACTTGGTGAGCGAACCCGCAATCGCGGCTGCCAATTACCAGATCGTCCATTACGACGGTCCCGACCGCCGCGGCGTAGATGTGGGCCTTTTGTACAAGCCGGAGATACTGAAGGTGCTTGCAAGCGAAAGCATTCCTTTCACTTTCACTCCCTCCCGCCTGGACTGGAGCGCCTGGACTCAGGAGGAAATGGACGCCTTCCGTACCCGTGACGTGCTCATGGTGCGCGGTACCATCGACTCCGAGATGTTCGCCTTCTTCGTAACTCACCTCCCGTCCCGACTGGGCGGAAAAGGAGCCGACCTTCGCCCCCGCGGTGCCGAGATCATCCACCAGAGGGCCATGCAACTTCAGGAAGAGTTCCCGGGCATCAAGATAGTGGTGATGGGCGATATGAACGATAACCCCACCGACCGCAGCATGACCGAATTCCTCAATGCCGGCGATGACGAAATAGACGATGTGGACGACGATGACGAATTCTTCGATCCCTTCCTAAGCATGCTCAAGGCAGGATACAGCTCCCTCTACTACAGGGGCGCAGGCAACATCTTCGATATAGTGATGGTGAACAAGGCCCTCGCGAAGGCCGCTCCCGGAACTTTCCAGATTCAGCCTATAGTCAAGAACAAGTACTACGGCCGCATTTTCGTGAAGCCTTTCATGACCAACCAGACCGGCCAGTACAAAGGAACTCCGTTCCGCACTTTCTCCAATGGTGCATTCGTGGGAGGCTATTCGGACCACTATCCCACTTACATCGTAATCAAAAAATAAGCTCAAGATATGATTAAACGTATTACTTTGGCATTTGCCGCTTTACTCGCCTCCGTGGCCCTGTTTGCACAGGAGCCGACCGGCGGCGTAAAGGGTACGGTGGTAAACCGCAACGGCCGTCAGCCGGTGGAAAATGCCCGCCTGGTGCTTATGCAGGGAGCCAATGAGGTGGCTTCCGCAACATCGGCCCAGGACGGCACCTTCCTCATCGAAGAGCTGGCCGACGGTCTGTACACGCTGATCATCACAGCCCCCGATTTCCTGGAAAGCCAGGTGCAGGTGACCGTGAACGACGGCTATGTGAAGAACATGTTCAACCTCTCCATCACTTCCTCCCAGCAAGTGGCCGAAGTGGATGAAGATACATTCGGTGCCTTCGACCTGGACGACAGCGGGTACAATGACAATCCCACCATCCTGTTCGGCAGCAACGACGTGTTCAACAGCATCGCAGGTTACAATTTCTCGGCTGTGCGTTTCCGCGGCCGCGGTTACAGTTCTGAAAGCCAGGACGTGTATCTTGCAGGCGTAAAGCTCAATGACGCAATCACCGGATACAGCCCCTACTCCCTGTGGAGCGGCCTCAACGAGGCTATGCGTTCCAAGGAGAGCGTGAACGGCAGCGAAGTGTCGGAATTCGGCTTCGGCGGTTACAACGGCCTTACCAACATCTTCGGCACCGCTTCCGATGTGAGGAAGGGTCTGCGCGGCAGCCTCCTTACCAACAGCACGCTGTACCGCATGAGGATTATGGCTTCCTACGCCACCGGCATGCAGGACAACGGTTGGGCATTCGCCGCCAACGTATCTGCCCGTCTGGGCGGAAACGACTGGGTGAAAGGTGTTTACTATCGTTCGTTTGCATATTATCTTGCTGCCGATAAGGTCCTGGACCGCAACAACAAACTTAGCTTCGTATTCTTCGCCACTCCCGGCGAGCGCGGCGCCCAGAACTCTTCCACCCAGGAAGTGTACGACCTGATGCACGACAACATGTACAACTCCAACTGGGGTTATCAGGGCGGAAAGGTGCGCAACACCCGCGTCCGTAAAACTCATGAGCCCGTAGCATTCGTAAAGTGGGACTTCACTCCTTCCGACAAGTTCTCAAGCTCGGCAACGGTGCTTTACCGTTTCGGCAAGAACGGCTACACCGCACTTGACTGGTACGATGCACAGGATCCCCGTCCGGACTACTACCGCAACCTTCCCAGCTACTATATGGGTACGATCGACGGCGTTTACGAGCCCGACATGAACCGCAACAATCTGTACAAGTACATGACGGCCCTCAACATCTGGAACTATCAGGGATCAAATCCCAACCTGGTACACGTTGACTGGGACCGCATCTACAGCATCAACCACATGCAGTCCAGCGGCCGTTCCAAATACGTCCAGGAAGAGCGCCGCACCGACCAGAGGGACCTCAACCTTGCCTACACCTTCAAGGCCCGTCCCACTTACTGGCTCACCCTCAACGGCGGCCTCAACGCCCGTATCAACCGCACCGAGTATTACAAAGTGATTGCCGACCTTCTGGGCGGTGAGTACTTCATCGATGTTGACAATTTCGCAGAGCGCGAATTCGCATCCTCCCAGTACAAACTCCAGAACGACCTTGAATACTACATCCTCAACGGCGAGGCCCGCAAACTTGGCCTGGGCGACAAATACGGTTACGACTACTACGCCCATGTCCGCAACTACGGTGCCTGGCTCAGCGGCAAGTTCACCGCCGGTGCTTTCAGCGCCACCCTCGGCGGCCGTATCGGCTATGAAAGCTTCTGGAGGGAAGGTCTCATGCGCAAAGGCATCTTCCCCGGTCTTGCCGAAAACGGCAACAAGATGGTCGATCCTATGAGCGGCGAAACCATCGAGCCCACTTACGAGCCTGACGGAACAGTCACAACCTCCAAGGGCAAATCGGCAACCGCAAGGTTCCTTACCTATGCCGGAAAGCTCGGCCTCAACTATGTCATCGGCGGCAATATGCGCCTGTATGCCAACGTGGGTTACTTCAACGACGCACCCAAGTTCAACCAGGTGTTCCTGAGCCCCCGCACCCGCAATTCCATGGTTAACGGCCTGACCACAGTCAAGACCCTGTCCTCCGATGTCAACTGGCAGTTCAGCGGCAACAACATCAACGTCCGCCTCACCGGTTTCTACACCCGCATCTGGGACCAGAGCAAAGTGATGAGCGCCTATGACGATGTTCAGAACGCCTTCTCCAACTTTGCCATCACCGGTATCAACCAGCGCCACGTCGGCATGGAACTCGGCTTCAAAGTGCCTACTTACATTGTTCCCAACCTCTCTGTCCAGGGCGTTCTCTCACTTGGCGAGTATGTGTACACCTCCACTCCCAAGATGACCCAGACCATCGACAACAGCTCCGAGATAGTGATGCGCGACGTCGCCGTTCCTTATTGGAACAAGACTCAGCTCTCCGACGGCACCATCACCCAGAAGCACTATGTGCCTTCGACTCCTCAGACTGCCGCCAGCCTCGGCCTCAGCTACAACTACAACTACTGGTTCATCGACGCCGATGTCGAATACTTCGACCGCGCCTATCTGGACATGAACCCTCTGTACCGCACCGACTATGCAGTAGCCGGCCTGGACAGCCAGATTACCGATGAGGAAGTAACCTACATGACCACCCAGGAGAAATTCGCTCCCGCATGGCTTGTAAACCTTTCCGTCGGCAAGTCCTGGTATATCCAGCGCAAATACCAGCTTGGCTTCTCGCTTAACGTGAAGAACATCCTTAACAACCGCGATGTCAAGACCGGCGGTTACGAGCAGACCCGTCTGGTTGACAACACCACCTCCAAGTCCCGCTACTACCGCTTCGACTCCAAGTACTTCTACATGGCGGGTACCAACTACATGCTTAACATTTACTTCAGGTTCTAATTCAGATGAAAAAGATTCTTGTGATTTTCGCTGCCTTTGCAGCACTTGTTTCCTGCCGGAGCTTGAAGGATGAATGGGATCCGGTGTTCACTACCCGTTACGACGAGGCCTACTTTATCCCCGTCACCGATGAGTACCTCCAGGAGCATGAGGGCATGGAAAGCATCACCTCCATTGCCGACCTCAAAGCCATGTACAACAACAAACCGCTCATCATCACCGATAACATCTGGATCAAAGGCCAGGTGATTTCCTCCGATAAGAGCGGCAATATCTACAGCGAGATTTACATCCAGGACAGAGACGGCGACGCCATCGACGTCAAATTCGGCAAGGGCTCTCTCTACAACGAATATGTTCTTGGCCAGTGGCTGTATATCAAGTGCAAAGACCTCACCCTGGGCGCCTACAACGGCATGCCTCAGCTTGGAATGCAGGCCGATCAGACCGAGCTCAACGAATACGACACCTCCTACATGAACATGCAGGGCACCATCGACACCCATGTGTTCCGCGGCTTCATCGACGAGCCCGTGAAACCCACTGTGGTTACCGTTGACCAGATTGCTGAGTCTATCCAGATGGGCTTCAAGGGTAAGCTCTGGGGAAAGCTCGTCACATTGAAGGGCCTTACCTATGGTCACACCTGGGGTATTCCTGCCATTTATTCCCTGCTGTATCCCAATCCCAACCTTCCCCACAAGAGCGACAATCCGGAAAACCGTATTTTCCTCTCCGTCCCCCAGAACCAGAATCAGCTGAAGCAGGGCTTCGACTACACCTGGGGCATCACCAGCTGGGGTCTCACTAAGGCCGATTATATCAAATACGTCCAAAGCGGCCTCTGGGACAGCGCCGAGGTTGACAGTGGCGACAAGCTTCAGGCAAGCTTCATCACCCGCACTCCTTACGAGATTCTCATGGGAACTGCTTACGAGAGCCGTATCGACAACTTCGGCATGGATGCCTTCTCCAGCTACAAGGACATCATGGTCAAGTATGCATCGGCCAATTACGTGTCGCATTACTTCACGATGGCTCAGAGCCAGGATATCCAGATCCGCACCAGCGGCTACGCCAAATTCGCTTCCCAGCAGATTCCTCAGGCAATCCTGGACGGAGCACCCGTCACTGTGACCGGCATCGCATCCATCTATACGGGCTCCACTCCTCCGGGTGTGCAGATTTCCCTTATAGACGAACCTTCCGTATCAGTCGTACTTGAATAATTATGAATCCATTTAAAACTATAGCCAGGCTTAGCGGCCTGGCTATGATTATAAGCATGGCAGCTTGTAACAACCAACCTACGAATATCTTCCTTCAGGAGTGGGACACCCCTTACGGCACCGCTCCGTTCTCAAAAATCACCATCGACCAGTATATGCCCGCCTTCAAGGCCGGCATCGAGGAGGAAAAGGCCAATATCAAGGCGATAATCGCCAATCCGGACGCTCCGACGTTCGAGAACACCGTCCTGGCCTATGAGCAGGCCAGCCCCATCCTTGACAAGGTGTCCGGCGTGTTCTTCAACCTTTCCGAGAGCGACTCCACTCCTCAGATGCAAGCCATCGAGGAAGAAGTGATGCCCATGCTCACGGAGGCCGAGAACGAAATCCTGATGAACTCTGACCTCTTTGCCCGCGTCAAGGCAGTGTACGACAATTCCGCTTCTCTCATGCGCGAGCAGCAGATGGTGACAAAGAAGCTCTATCAGGCCTTTGAGCGCAACGGCGTCGGCCTTGACGAGGCAGGGAAGAAGCGCTTTGCAGAGATTTCCACCCGTCTCAGCACCCTCTCTCAGAAGTTCGGCAACAACCTTCTGGCCGAGAACAACGCCTTCAAAGAGGCTACCGGCATCACAGTGAGCGAGTACTACGACTTCATGTCCGGCTGCCCCGACCGTGCAAAGCGCGAGCAGGTGTTCAAGGCTTATTCGGCCCGCGGAAACAACGGCGGCGAGCATGACAACAACGCCATCGTCCTTGAAATCCTGAAACTCCGTGCCGAGATGGCCGCCCTCCTGGGCTACCCCAGCTTCGCGGCTTTCCAGCTGTCGGACAAGATGGCCGGCGACCCAGCCACCGTCGATAACTTCCTCCAGCCCATCATGGACGCCGCCATGCGCAAGGCAAAAGAAGAGATTGCCGATATGCAAAAGCTTGCAGGCCACAAGATCGAGGCCTGGGACTGGAGCTATTATGCCGAGAAAGTGCGCGCCCAAAAGTTCGCTCTGGATGAGACCCAGACCAAGCCCTACTTCCAGGCCGACAGCGTCCTTAAAGGCGTTTTTACGGCCGCAGAGCGCATCTACGGCATCCGTATAGAGGAAGCGCCCGAGGTTGAGGTTTACAACCCTTCCGTGAACGCTTACAAGCTTTCCGAGCCCGACGGCAGCCTCATCGGCATATTCTACCGCGACTACTATGTGCGTCCCACCAAGCGCGGCGGTGCATGGATGAACAATTTCCGCGAACAGTACGTCATTCCCGGCTCGACCGGCGATCTGGACGTGCGTCCCGTCATCGTGAATGTGTGCAACTTCCCGGCTCCGGGCGAGGACCCCACCGATGCCAAGCCCAGCCTCCTTACCATCGACAATGTGCAGACCGCCTTCCACGAGTTCGGCCATGCGCTTCACGGTTTCCTTACCCGGTGCACTTACAAGAGCGTTTCCGGCACCTCCGTGGCCCGCGATTTCGTGGAGATGTTCTCGCAGTTCAATGAGAATTTCGCCTTCGTGCCGGAGATTCTTGCCGCCTACGCCAACGACTATCGCACAGGGGAGCAGATTCCTGCCGAGCTGGTGGAGAAAATCGGCAAGGCACTTAAATTCAACCAGGGATTCATGACGGGCGAGCTTTGCGCCGCCTCCATCCTTGACATGAAATGGCACGAGCTCACCGTCGAGCAGCTGGCCGCCTTCAACGGCCCCGACGACATCCGCGCCTTCGAGCAGAAGACCTGCGCGGAGATGGGCCTCATCGGCGAAATCATCCCTCGCTACCGTACCACCTACTTCAATCACATCTTCAACAGCGGCTACAGCGCCGGCTATTACAGCTACCTCTGGAGCGAAGTGCTTGCCGTGGACGCCTGGGAGAAGTTCAAGGCCGACGGTATCTTCAACAAGGCCACTGCCGACAGCTTCCGCAAGACCTTCCTTGAGAAAGGCGGCAGCGAAGAGCCGATGGTACTGTATAAACAATTCCGCGGAGCAGATCCCGATCCCGCGGCGCTGATGCGTGCCCGTGGACTGAACTAAAAAATGATTATGATGTACCCACTGAAATTTGAACCTATATTGAAAACCATTGTATGGGGCGGTGAGAAAATCGCCCCGTACAAAGGAATTGAAACCACCCAGTCGCATATCGGCGAAAGCTGGGAATTGTCCGGAGTTGCCGGGAACGAAAGCATAGTCTCCGAAGGTCCGCTGAAAGGCAGAAGCATAGCTTCCCTGGTCAAGGAGTACAAAGGAGAACTGGTCGGCAAGCACGTATATGAGAATACTGCCGATGAATTCCCCCTCCTCATCAAGTTCATTGATGCCCAGAAAGACCTCTCCATCCAGGTCCATCCCAACGATGAACTGGCGGCAGAGCGCCACAACGGCTCAAAAGGCAAAACCGAAATGTGGTACGTAGTTGCCGCCGATCCTGGTGCACATCTTCTTGCTGGACTTAAGGAGAAGATAACTCCCGAAGAATATGCCGCAAAGGTTGCCGATGGCAGTATTACCGACGTCCTGGCACGTTACGACGTCAAGCCCGGTGATGTGTTCTTCCTGCCCGCAGGACGCATCCATGCCATCTGCAGCGGATGCTTCATTGCCGAAATCCAGCAAACATCGGACATCACCTACCGCATCTTCGACTACAACCGTCCCGGTCTGGACGGAAAGCCCCGTCAGTTGCATACCGAACAGGCCAAAGACGCCATAGACTACACGGTTTACCCCGACTATCGTACGGAGTACTCGCCCGAAGAAAACGAGGAAGTGGAACTTGTGAACTGCCGCTACTTTACCACAAGCGTTTACGACCTGTCCCTTCCCTTTGCCAAGGATTTGTCTTCGATAGACTCATTCATGGTAGTGATGTGCCTTTCCGGCGAAGGCTCAATGGAAGTTGATGGCGAGGCGGTAAGTCTGCGCCAGGGGGAGACAGTTCTGATCCCCGCATCGGCCGACGACGTCTGCTTCATCCCCGAAAGCAGCATGAAGCTTCTGACCAGTTACATCCGCTGAGTGTCGGTTTAGCACAGTAAGGTTGCTATAACCATGTTTATGTGTTGGACCAGGTCCAAAAGAATAAAGACAGACCAACTCCGATTACCTACTGGACCAGGTCCAACAACAAAATAGACCAGGTCCAACAACAAAGCATCGGACCTGGCCCAGCACGCATATAATGCGGACAATCTATTTAACCATAGTGTATTCCAGCGTGCCGCCGGACACCAGGTCTTCGTATTCGATGTACGGCTTGTCGTACGGCTTGCCGTTAAGCTTTACGGAGCCGATATAGCCATCCATTGGACCCTTGGCTGTGATTGTAAGCTCGCCATGGGCAAGTTTCACCTTCATCTGAGGGAAGAGGGGAGTGCCGAACCAGAAACGCGGAACAGCCGGTTCCACCTGATAGAAGCCCATGGCGGAAAGCACCAGCCATGCGCTCATTTGGCCTACATCCTCGTTGCCTGCAAGGCCTTCTACGTCATTGAAATACATCTCGTCGTACACCTGATGGATGCGCTGTGCGGCCTTGTCGCGGCGTCCGAGCATGCTGTACAGGTAAAGCGTATGGTGGCTTGGCTCATTGCCATGAGCATACTGGCCGATAAGCCCGGAAATGTCCGGAGAGGCATTCTCACCCTCGATATGGTCCGGAGCTTCGAAGAGGCCGTCCAGCTTTGCTTCCATTGCCTCTTTTGAGCCGAAGAGCTCGATGAGTCCGTCAACATCCTGGGGAACCAGCCAGATATACTGCCAGCCGGTGCCTTCGGTGTAGTCTGATGTTTCGTGACGGCTGTAGATGGGATTGAAAGGCTCCGTGAAGCTGCCGTCTGTCTTCAGACCGCGCATGAACTGCAGCTCCGGGTCCCAGAAGTGCCTGTAGGAGTGGCTGCGCTCGCGGTAAGTGGCGGCAACATCGGCCTTGCCTAGGAAGTCGGCGCAGTTGGCGAGGGCTCCGTCGGCAATGGCGTATTCCATGTCGTTGGCTACGGATTCGCGGTACAGGTCGGCAGGGATGTAGCCGTACTGCATGCGAAGGTCCTGGCCG
This sequence comes from Bacteroidales bacterium, assembly GCA_017477465.1. Taxonomy (GTDB): domain Bacteria; phylum Bacteroidota; class Bacteroidia; order Bacteroidales; family UBA932; genus Cryptobacteroides. The sequence continues at coordinate 12,724 of JAFUVU010000018.1, read as the reverse complement.
CGGTCCGGCCGGGTGGCTGTGGCTGTCATTGCGGCGATGATTTCATCGTCGGTGAGGCCGGCACGGAAGCCTTTTACTATTGCATCGGCAAAAGCTATGAGGCCGGGATTGCCTACCATGCAGTCGGTTTCGTTGCCCATCAGGTGCCAGACCGGCAGGTCTCCCTGCTCCTTGTAGATATTGTAGAAGGTGGAGACGATGTCGTTCATCTTCTCGGGATGGATAAGGGTCATCAGCGGCTGAGCTGCGCGGTAAGTATCCCAGAGCGAGAAGGTTGTGTAGTTTTGGAAGTCGCCTTTGCGCACGAGGTCGTCGGAGCCGCGGTACTGGCCGTCAACGTCGTTGAAGACGCTGGGGGCGATCATCGTGTGGTAAAGGGCGGTGTAGAAGACGGTGCGCTTGTCTTTGTCGGCAGAATTTATCTGGATTTTGCCGAGTTCCTTGTTCCAGGCCTCTCGGGCCGATGCTTTCACGGCCTCGAAGTCCCAGCCCGGCAGTTCGGCGTTCATGTTGGCGCGGGCTCCTTCCATCGAGACGGGGGACAGGGCTACCTTTACCAGTACCTGCTCGCCTTCTTCCGTGTGCCCTAAGGTGTAGTAACCGTAGAGGGGCTTGCGCTGAATGCCTCGCTCACTGTCGTTTGCAGGGTTTTCGGCAACAGAGAACTGTGCGGCGGGGCGGGAGAATTCGGCCCAGAAGAAAATCTTCTGGTTCTTGGCCCAGCCGGTGGAGAAGCGGCATCCGCCGATGGCTTTTACAAGACCCTGCTCGTCCCTGATTATCTGGAATTCGGAGTCGGTGACGTCGTCCCAGCAGCCGCCGTTTTCAAGGTCGAAGACAATGCCGGCGTCTTCCGAAGCGGGGAAGGTATAGCGGTGCATGCCGACGCGGGCAGTGGCGGTAAGCTCGGCCGTAATGCCGTAGCGCAGCAGCGGGACGCTGTAGTAGCCGGGCTCGCAGATTTCACGGGTGCGGTCGGCAAAGCTCCAGGCTCCGCGGTCCGGACGGTCTTCGGTGCCTCTTTCGGGCGTCGTCGGGCCCGTGACCGGCATGACGGTGATGTCAAACAGGTCGCCGATACCTGTGCCGCTGAGGTGCGTATGGCTGAAGCCGATTACGCTGGAGTCGGAATCGTGGTATCCAGAGCACCAGTCCCACACCTGCGGGATGCTGGTGGGGCCAAGCTGCACGAGGCCGAAAGGCACGTTGGCTCCAACGAACACGTGGCCGTGACCGCCGGTGCCGATCTTGGGGTTCACGTAAGCTGCATAGTCTTGAGAGCCCTTAGGGCTGCATGCCGCGGCAAGAAGCAGGGCGGCGCAAAGGATAAGACGGTGTTTCATGGTGGTGTTTATTCTGCGAGGCAGCTGTCCATAAGGGCCTCGATGCCTTTTTTGTCCAGATGCTGGCCGATGAATACTATCTTCTGCATGCGGTCGCCGTATTCGGGGTCCCAATCGGCCCTTAATTTGCGGTCCCTGTTCATCATCTCCTGAAGTTCTTCGGGCTCCATTGTGGCAAACCATAGGCCTGCGTCGCGGATGCTCTTCTGGCGGCCCGCTTGCTCGAAGAGGTAGCACTTGTCGGTGTCGTTGGAGAAGTAGCAGAGGCCTTTTGCGCGGATTATTTCCTTTGGCCACTGTTTTGCGACCATGTTGTCGAACTTGTTGAGGTCCAGGGCCGGACGGCGCGTGTAAACGTAAGTGTCGATGCCGTATTCCAGGGCTTCACCTTCGGCCTCGCCTTCTTCGTCTTCTTCGCCCTCTATGGCTGCAATCCATGCGGCCGATGTCGCCACCTCGTCGAAGTTGAACATGCCGGTGTAGATGAGCTCGTCAAGGTCGATGTCGCCGTAGTTGCATTCCAGCACCTTGGCGCCGGGGTTGATGCTCTTCACTATGCCTTTGAGCTTGCCCATTTCCTCCGGGGTGAGCTCTGCGGCTTTGTTCAGGAGGATGATGTTGCAGAACTCAATCTGCTCTATCACAAGGCGTTCGAGGTCGTCCTCGCCGATGTCTTCTTTCTCCAGGGCGCTGCCGCCTTCGAACTCGTCCTTCATGCGCAGGGCGTCAACCACAGTGCAGATGCAGTCCACGTACGGCAGGGCGCCTTGGGTGTACTGAGGGGCGAGGGCGGGCATCGTGCTGATGGTCTGGGCGATGGGCGCAGGCTCGCAGATGCCGCTGGCTTCGATGACTATGTAGTCGAAGCGGCCGCCTGCGGTGAGATCGGCCAGTTGGGCTACGAGGTCCATCTTCAGGGTGCAGCAGATGCAGCCGTTCTGAAGGGCCACGAGGCTGTCGTTGGTGCCGCCTACTATGCCGCCTTTCTCGATCAGGCTGGCGTCTATGTTCACCTGGCCTATGTCATTGACAATTACGGCGAACTTGATCCCTTTCTTGTTGGTGAGGATGCGGTTCAGAAGCGTGGTCTTGCCGCTTCCGAGGTAACCGGTGATAAGAAGCACCGGCACTTCTTTTCTTGTCAGTTGGATTTCCATAGCCTGTTAAAAGCTGTAACCTATGCCAAAATTGATAGTGTTCTTAAGGAGGGCCGATGCCGTTAGGAAGCTGATATCGGCCTTGAAGCCGGAGTAATGCACGCCGATGCCGAGAGCCAGGTGGGACGGAAGGATGGCAGTCTTCCCGGCGAGGCGATAACCTGCCCTTACGTAGAGGAGGCTACGGAAGGCATATTCTGCCCCTAATGCTCCTGCGAGGCTGCCGTCGAAGTTATATTCGCCGTCCAGAACCATCTCTACCGCGTGGCTTTCTCCAAAGCCGTGGCGCCATGCCAGAGCGGCCAGCGCATAACTCGGCTGAGTGTAGGGAGTGTCGTCCGACCCCTTTACCTGAGTTCCCAAAGTGGATACGCCGACAGTGGCCGACAGCTCCTTGGTTATGAGCGCGAGGAGGGTAAGGTCGGCACTGAAACCTTTGAGGGTGATGTCTTTGGAAAGGCTCTGCGCAGCATAGCGCGCATTGACGCCAAGGCTGAATCTTTTGCCGATGCCGTATGCCAGCCCAAGCCCGACAAGCCGGTCCGAAGGGGTGAACTTTCCGGCTGCTACGCCCGACTGGTAAGCCCCGCCAAGCGCAACGCCGAAGCTTCCGATATGCAGTGCCACGCCGCCCTGGAAGTTGGTGGTTTTGTCCACTTCGTTCGAAGGCTCCCACATCTGGATGCCAATCCCGGCGTCAAACATGCCCTGCTGGAAAGGCAGCGCAGCGGCGCCCCGGAAGGCCTGGAAAGCCCCCACGTCAGTGAGAGAGGCCATTCCTGCTCCTGCAAATGCCGATGTACGCGGACTTCTGTCAATTCTTGAAAAAGGAAGGGCCACGCGGCCCCCATCCTGTGCCGCCATCCTGGCGGACACGGCTACAAAGAGCGTAGCCAACAAAAACAATCTCTTCACATTCATAGTATGCAAAGATGGCCATAATTAGCCGGAATACCAAAAGAAATTTTTGCAAAAAGCGAAAAACTTCTTATCTTTGCAGTCCCGATTTTTCAGAGTCGGTCACTGGAGAGATGCTCGAGTGGCTTAAGAGGCACGCCTGGAAAGCGTGTATACTCCAAAAGGGTATCCCGAGTTCGAATCTCGGTCTCTCCGCAAAGCCAAAAGATTAAAGATCAATTGGTTACATAAACAAAAGGAGTCTTTTTGAGTGGCGAAAGTCATAAAAAAAAGGCTCCTTTTGGGCATTTTTGGGACCCGTTTGAGCGCGCCGAGAGGCCGTTTTTACAAAACTTGACAAAAGTTGCTCGCAAATAGCTCACAAATTTGCGAGCACCCAAAAACCCTGCTGGAGCTCATAGGAGAGCCACAAATGCCAATTTCACTCAATCTTTATCTGGATACACGGGCATATAAACGCGGAGATGAAAGTCATGAAGTCCCCGTCAAGTTATCCATAACGTATAAACGCCATACTGCATACCTTCCCACAGGCATCAAAGTTCAGCCGGAGAACTGGAAGAATATGAAAGTTGTCAAACGCCCGGACAAATCAAGGCTGAATGAATATCTGGAATCGTTCAAAGCGAGAGCCAGGAATATAATCTTTGACGGTCGCGATGTTGGACGCTATCATGATATGACAGCGGTTTCTGTTTCTGAGAATTCATTGTGAGGTGGTAGTAAGGTGGGATGAGGATCCGCTATGACCGTTTTGCAAACTATTTCTTTTATAACATTGCAATTTGATATAAAATTGATATCTTTGCAAAAAGTATTGCACATTATGGGACAGACAGCAACATCCATCCATCTGGATTCGGAAATAAAGCCTCAGTTCGACGCTATCTGCAAGCAGATTGGCGTTAGCGTCAATTCGGCCATCAATATCTTCGCCCGCGCTGTTGTGCGGGAGAAGGGCTTCCCCTTTCCCGTTACAGTCACTAAAAGCGGAAGCGAGAAGCGTTCGGCCAAGGCCCAACTTGCATTGCAGGAACTGCAGAACGCATCGGCCAAAAGCGGGAAAGAGTGGACAGATGAGGAGATTGACAATCTGATCAGCGAATACAGAAGAGGGAAGAAATGATTTACGCAGTCATCGATACAAACGTGCTTGTGGCAGCCGTAAAAACCACCAAGCCGGATTCTTCCACTTCTCAAGTGCTTTCTTTGGTATTCACCGGAGTTATCAAACCCCTGGTGAGTGAGGAGATTCTCTCCGAGTATAATGACATCCTTAACCTTCCTATCCTGAATTTGGATTCAGAGAAAGTTGCCGATGTCCTGGAGAAATTCCGGGAGGACGGTTTGTATCCCGGTCGCACGCCCTCGAGTGAGACCTTTCCAGATGAAACCGACAGAATCTTTTACGAGATATCGCTCTCGGTAGATGATTCTCATGTGGTCACAAACAATGTGAAGCATTTCCCTAAAGTACCACGTGTAGTTACGCCGAGTGAAATGCTTGCGTTGTTACGTTCGACAGGAGAAATTTAATCTTGCTCGCAAATAGCTCGCAAGGTCTATTAGCAGTCAAATAAAAAAGGATAATAAATTATTAATAATCAGCCACAAATAAAGGATCTCCTGCGGAAAGTTTCAACGCCTGGAAGGCGTGTATACTCCAAAAGGGTATCCCGAGTTCGAATCTCGGTCTCTCCGCAAAAACAAGGAATGGCATCGCAGCGCAGCTGCGGTGCTTTTTTGATGTCCATCCCGCCGGAAACAAGTTTTCAGGACAAGACACCAAGCCGTCTATGCTCATCCCCTGCCATATCATTGGACCCCTAACGTCACGTTCCAATCGTCGGAACAGTTTTTTTGGCATCCTGACTGATTGAATCCCCCCGCGAGGTGCGGTTTTGACGTTTTTAGCACCTGAGGAGCATCATCGGCCCTCCGCGAGGTGCAGTTTTGACGTTTTTAGCACCTGAGGAGCATCATCGGCCCCCCGCGAGGTGCAGTTTTGACGTTTTTAGCACCTGAGGAGCATCATCGGCCCTCTGCGAGATGCAAAAATAACCGTTTTCGCACCTGGGAGGTTGGCAAAGGACCTGTGTGTCTGCCATTGGTTGGCAAAAGAGATGGACCCATCGGCAAACAAGGAAAACATCGTGGCACGGAACTCGCTGACACTCAGTCAGTTCCTGAAATCAAGTGCGGCAAAAAGTCACACTTGATTTCAGGAAGTGGCTGAGTGTCAGGTGGTTGTGTGTCGAGCCTTTGTGTCGAGGAGGGAGGGGATTTGATTATGCGGCAAATTAGCGTTACCTTTGAAAAAAATGAGGAGATGCGAGTTGTAATTCAAAGAGTGTCGTCGGCCTCCGTCACTATTGGCGGGGTGGAGAAGTCGGCTATCGGCCATGGGCTTCTTATTTTGCTTGGTGTCGGGCATGAGGATGGAAAGGAAGACATCGACTGGCTTGTAAAGAAGATTGCCGGGCTTCGCATATTTGACGATGAGGCGGGCGTGATGAACCGCAGCATAGTGGATGTGGCTGGCAAGGCATTGGTAGTGAGCCAGTTCACCCTGATGGCGTCCACCAGGAAGGGCAATCGGCCTTCTTACATCGGGGCGGCCGGGCACAATCTGGCCATACCACTGTACGAGCAGTTCTGCGCGGCCCTTTCCGCCGCCATCGGCAGCCCGGTCGGCACAGGAGAATTCGGTGCCGATATGAAAGTGGCCCTGGTAAACGACGGCCCTGTGACAATTTGCATCGACACAAAAAACAAGGAATGAATATGGTGTCCTCTCAGACCGCTCTCATCACCGGAGGCAGCTCCGGTATCGGCCTTGAATATTCGCGTCAGCTTGCCGATATGGGCTATTCGCTCATTCTGGTGAGTAACCGCGAGGAGGAGCTTCGCGAGGCGGCGGCAGTGCTTCCCGGCAACGTCGGCACGATATGCTTGGACCTCTCAAGGCATGGAGCGGCCGAAGAACTTGCCCGTTGGTGCGACGCCCGGAGCCTTGTCCCCGATGTCCTAATCTGCAACGCCGGCATGTTTTTCATGGAGTATCTTGCCGATGGGAACCTCCCCAAAGCGCAGGCGATGATGACTCTGCACATGGAGGTGACGACGGAACTGTGCGTGCTGATCGGCACGAAAATGAAAGAGAGGGGGAGCGGACGGATTCTGATAATGTCCTCGATGGCTGCGCGTATTCCGGCACCGGGGATTGCGATATATTCGGCCAGCAAGGCTTACCTGAAGAGCTTCGGCAGGAGCTTTTCATACGAGATGAGGCCGTTCGGGGTAAGCGTCACTACCGTCTGCCCGGCGGCGGTGGACACGCCCCTGTATCCTCTGCCGCCGAAGTTTAGAAAGGCGGGCAGGCGGATTGGCTTAATCCGAAGCCCCCAATGGCTTGCGAGACGCGCCCTGCGTGCCATGATGCGGGGACGGCGCACTGTGAGCCCAGGGCTGATGAATATCATCGCCCCGCCTCTTATCCGCTGTCTTCCCTCCAAGGTAGTGGAATGGCTCGGCTTAAAATGGGTCTATCGGCCCCCGGCGAAGCGGCAAAACCTCGACACGTAATCGCCTATCAATCAACAACTTGCTGGAAATCAAGTGTGGCAAAAAGTCACACTTGATTTCAGGAAAATGCTGAGAATCAGAGGGTTACGTGTCAAGGGGTAGCCTCCCCGACGAAGCGCCCCCCCTATATAAGATTGAGCCTCCGGTGCTTCTCAGCAGCGGAGGCTCTCATTCTAACCTAAAAACTTAACCTATTAAAAAAACTATTCGGTTAAATGATTTAACAAAATTCGTGCCTGCACGGCGCGCGGGAGAAAAACTTTCTCCTATTGTCCTTCTTTTTCTACCTTTAGAGCATCGGCATTCATCTGGGCGTTGGGAGTGACGCTCATAATGCGCACGTCTCTTATCGGCCTGTCATGCCTGTCGGTGGGGACGCCGGCAATTTTGTCGATTACGTTGAGGCCGGCCACCGTTTCGCCGAAGACGGTGTATTCGCCGTCCAGATGGATGCAGTTGTCGGGATTCTGAACCAGGTAGAACTGCGAGCCGGACGACTCTTTGAACGGGTTTGCAAGGTCTCCCCGGCGCGCCGCTGCCAATGCGCCTTTTTTGTGCCGATGGAGGGGCTGTCCGTCGGCATCCCGCATTTCTGCCGGAAGGGTGTATGAAGGGCCGCCTTCTCCCCACTGCTCCACTTTCGAAGTGTCGCGGGTGAAGGGGTCTCCGCCCTGTATCATGAATCCGTTGATGACGCGGTGGAACAGCAGGCTGTCGTAGTAGCCCGACAGCGCCAGTTTCTCGAAATTATCCCTGTGGCGCGGGGTGTCTTTGTACAGGCGTACGCGGATTGTCCCCATGTTGGTTACTATGTCAAAAATGGGCTCCTGAGGCAGCTGGCTGGCAGCTTTCACTGCAGCAAGGGTGTCTTTAGGGTCCAAAACTTCTGTTGCGGGGGCGGCATTTTCATCCCCTCCTTTTGTGCGGTTTTTGCAGCCGGCTACAAGAGCAAGAACCATGGCTGCGAATATAAACTTCTTCATCTTGCTATGGATTGTTTATGCAAAAATAGTTAAATTTGCCTTTACTATGGCAAATCCGTTGAAACAATTAGCCGGCGAAACCGCCATTTACGGTTTAAGCTCCATCCTGGCCAGGGTATTGAACTTCATGTTCGTCCCCATCTACACGCGTATGCTCACGCAGGCGCAGTACGGCGTAGTGACAGAATTCATGGCCTACATAGCCATACTTCAAGTGGTTCTGGTGCTGGGGCTTGAGACTGGCTGTTTCCGCTTTGCCAACAAAGAAGGGGAGGATCCAAGAAAGGTCTATTCCGGCGCCCTGCTCACGGTAACGGGCCTCAATCTGGCCTTCCTTGCCGTAATGGTAGCCTTCTCAGGGCCGATATCGGCCGCCCTCGGCTATGTAGGATATCGCAGCCTTATCATATATGTGGCGTCGATTCTTTTCTGCGACAGCGTCACCGCCATCCTCTTCGCCAAATTGAGGCAGGAGCACAAAGCCGTAAAATTCGCCGTCCTCAAAACCGTAAAGATTCTGACCGAAACCGGCGCCAACCTGGTCCTGTTCTTCATATACCCTGCAAAGCCGGATTTCACATACCCTATCCTGGCCATCTTCATAAGCTGCGTCCTATGCCTGGTGCTGTTCATTCCGGATATCGTCCGTCTGCGCCTTACCTGGGACAAGGATGTGGTCAAACGCATGCTGGTCTATTCCATCCCGCTCATGGTGGCCGCCCTTCCGGGCGTAGCCAACGATTTCCTGGACAGGATACTCTTCCGCTACTTTGACACTTCGTCGGAAGCCTGGCGCGCATCCCTGGGCGTGTATCAGGCTGCCGTCAAGCTTGCCGTCATAATGAACCTCTTTATCCAAATGTTCCGATATGCGGCGGAGCCCTTCTTCTTCCAACGTGCCAAAGACAAAGGCTCCAAGGAGCTGTATGCGGTGGTCATGGAATATTTCACGGCCTTCTGCGGCCTGGTCTTCCTTGGCGTGATAGGTTATATCGACATAATCTCCCTCCTGCTTGGAAAAGACTTCCGCGTAGGCATCGGTGTCGTCCCGGTTATGCTTCTGAGTTACATGCTCTTAGGCATGCTCTTCAACGTGTCCATGTGGTACAAGCTCTCGGGCAAGACCAACATGGCGATATGGATCACCCTTGCCGGCCTTGTCGTCACAGCTGTCGTTAACGTGGTGTTCATGCCGCGCTTCTCCTATTGGGCATCGGCCTTCGGACATCTGGCAAGTTACTTTGTAATGTTCGTCATCAGCGTTGTGCTGGGCGCAAAATACTATCCCATACCTTATAAGTGGAAACGCATCGGCGGCATATTCGTCCTGATGGGGCTTGGCTACGCCGGCATCGCCCTTTGCATGGCAAAGGTGGACGCCCTGTGGCTCAGGCTTGCGCTAAACACAGTACTGATCGGCATTTATGGACTCGCATCATGGAAGCTGCTTCCGAAGGTGCGCGGAGAGAAAACCAACTAATCACATCCTTATATGAAAAAACTCACCATTCTACTATCGGCACTCCTCGCTGTGTTGGCATGCTCAAAACCCGCCCCGCAGGAGTTCCACGTTATCCCGATGCCCGACGACGTAACAATCGCCGACGGCAGCTTCAAGTTGACCGGGGCCGATATCTCCATCGACGAAAACCTTGACGAGCTTTCGATCAAAGCTATCGGCAGATTTGCCGATGCAGTAGCAACCGCCACCGGCAAACCCCTGGACGGCAAAGGCTCAGGGACCATCCACTTCGGCCTCAATCCCAACCTCGCCGCGGAGCAGTACTTCGTGGAGGTCAAGAAAGACGGCGTGAACGTGGAAGCATCGGCCCTTAACGGCTTTGTTTACGCTATCGAAACCATCAAGCAGATGCTCCCCGCCGCCATTTACGGCAACAAGAAAGCAAAGGCCGACTGGGTGCTCCCTTGCGTCACCATCCTGGACCAGCCCCGCTTCGACTACCGCGGCATGCACCTGGATCCCTGCCGACATTTCTGGAGCATCGAGGAAACCAAGCGCTACCTGGATGTGATGACAGTCTATAAGATGAACCGCTTCCACTGGCACCTGACGGAAGATCAGGGCTGGCGCATTGAAGTGAAAAAGTACCCTAAGCTCACCCAGGTGGGCGCCTGGCGCGACGGCACGGTCATCCGCAAAGACTGGGACAGCAACGACGGCATCCGCTACGGCGGCTACTACACCCAGGACCAGATGCGCGAAATCGTTGCCTATGCTGCCGAGAGGGGCATCACGGTAATCCCCGAAATCGACCTCCCCGGTCACATGGTCGCCGCCCTGGCATCTTATCCGGAGCTGGGCTGCACCGGCGGTCCCTATAAAGTATGGACCCGCTGGGGCGTTTCAAACGATATCCTCTGCGCCGGCAATGAGCAGGTTTACACCTTCCTGGAGGATGTTTTAACAGAGCTGATCGACATCTTCCCCTCGGAGTACATCCACATCGGCGGCGACGAATGCTTCAACAAAGAAGACCCTGTGCCGTGGGACAGCTGCCCCAAGTGCGCCGCCCTTATGCGCAAGCTGCACATCCAGCCCGGTCCGCAGGCAAAGCATTATCTGCAGAACTACGTAACCGAGCGCGTACAGACTTTCCTCAACTCCAAAGGCAGGAAGGTAATCGGCTGGGATGAAATCCTCCAGGGAAAACTTGCCGATGGTGCAACAATCATGTCCTGGCGCGGCGTTGACGGCGGTATCGCCGCTGCTGCCAAAGGCTTCGATGCCATCATGACCCCCAACGGTTACATGTACTTCGATTATTATCAGAGCCAGGAGCGGGATAAAGAGCCCTTCGGCATCGGCGGACATCTTCCTCTCGCGAAGGTTTACAGCTATGAGCCTTACGACGGCCTGGCACCGGGCGTCGAAGGCCACATCCTTGGCGTGCAGGCCAACCTTTGGACCGAGTATATCGCCACTCCGGAGCATCTGGAGTACATGCTCCTGCCCCGTATGTGTGCCCTTGCCGAGGTGCAGTGGTGCGCCCGCGACAAAAAGGACTACAAGCGCTTCGACGCTTCGCTTGACCACACCTTCGAAATGCTGGATGCTATGGGTGTGAATTACTCGCTCGACTGCCGCGGACTCATCGGCCTTGAACGCAAGCCCGCCCGCTCCGATGCCGAACTGGAGGAATACCTGAGCAAGAAAGACTGGGGCTGGTAGCCTCTAATAAAGCAAAAGGCCTGCCACGGCACCGGCAAGGATGATGTAGATAGGGTTGACTTTTCCCCAGAATCCCGCCACGAAAGCGCCGCCAAGCAGCACCCAACTTTTCCAATCAGGAAAATTTTCGCTCACCACCTGGACAGAAGGCACTCCGCCGGTCCAGGTGGTTTTTATTATCAGAATCACGGCCGCGGCGCCGATAAGGCCGACGACGGTGGGTTTGAGCCAGCCCATGGTCCCCGCATAAAGCTTGCTGGTGCGGAATTTTTCGTAGAAGCGAACGATGAGTAGCATTATCACGAAGGACGGAATCATCAGGGCCAGCGTGGCTGTCAGTGAGCCGCAAATGCCCAGGAACTGGCTTCCGGTGGCGTTCAGAAGCACGTTGTAGCCAACGTATGTGGCGCTGTTTATGCCGATTGGCCCGGGAGTCATCTGCGACACTGCGACAATGTCCGTGAAAGCGCTTTCGCTAATCCACGCATGCTCGGTAACCACCTGATTCTGAATAAGCGACAGCATGGCATAACCTCCGCCGATGGTGAAAGCTCCAATCACGAAAAAGGTCCAAGCCAGCTGCAAAATAAGATAAATGGTACTCATTCCCCGCCCTCCTTTTTGTCATTTTGACCGTTGTCATTTCGACCGGAGCCCGAAGGGCGTAGCGGAGAAATCTCCTTGAAATACGTAATCCCGAACCCTATCACCAGCACGCATATAATAATATAAATAGGGGAGACATTCAGGAACGCCACAAGAAGGAGCGACGCCACCGCCAGCAGCCAGGCCCACCAACTTTTGCAGGATTTGCGGGCCATATTCACCATCGGCACTGCTATCAGAGAAATGACCACTGGCCGAATGCCCTTGAACGCCCTCTCCACCCAAGGGTTGTCCTTGAAGGCGGTGAAAAACATCGCGATGGCGAGGATGATTAAAAACGACGGGGTGATACTGCCCAAAGTGGCGGCGATGCTGCCCTTGATCCCGCGCATTTTGTGGCCGGCGAAGATGGAGATATTCACCGCCATCACTCCGGGAGCGCTTTGCGAGAGGGCTACAATGTCGGGGAGGTCGTCGTCCGATATCCATCCTCTCTTGGACATCTCGGCCTGTATTATTGGAATCATGGCATAACCTCCGCCAATGGTGAAGGCGCCAATCTTAGCGAAGACAGTGAAAATCTGCCAAAGTGAAACTTCTTTTTTCATAAGCCGATGCAAAGATACAAAATATAAAAGAACCCTGTCATTTCGAATGTTCGCCTCTGTCATTTCGAGCGAAGTCGAGAAATCTCAAAAATTTTACAAAAAAATTTTGCTGGTTTGGAAAAAGTTACTACCTTTGCAGTCCCGTTCAACGAGAGCGGGATTTTTAATGAGTTTTTTGACAATACTGAAAGACTAAAAGTACAAGCAAGTACCGGAAGTTGTAATACAATTTCTAATTTAAACGAGCGTCAGTTTCTTTAGGAAACTAAAAGCGTCAGGGACAAGCTAAGCATTATAAGAATATACAATGAAGAGTTTGATCCTGGCTCAGGAT
>JAFUVU010000071.1 GCA_017477465.1 Bacteroidales bacterium | reverse complement strand
TTTTCATAAGGTTTTTTAAGTGGGAGGGACCGTCCTGCGGGCTGCGCCGCAAGAGAAGAGCGCGAGTGTACAGAGTGCCAGTGTGAGAGCGCTATATTGCATAATCCTTCGTCTTTTTGCGAATCGTTCTTCCTGCATTTTCGTACCTTTGTGCCCGTGGCGAAGCCGTTCTTCATTGAATTTTTCCTGTGTAATCCCGAAGGAGGTCTCGCCGAGAATATCGGCTGCGAATACTGGGAGTACTGCTAGCAGTCACTGACAAGAGAAAGTAACCCCCTATTTGATTTCAATATGCCGCTGAGCCTTCTGAATCTCCACCGGAGTCTTCTTGGGGATGGTGACGTTCAGAACGCCATTCTCTACCTTGGCTTCGATTTTATCGGCCTCGGCATCCTCAGGCAGTGAGAGCATCTGCTGGAACTTCTCATAGGAGAATTCGCGGCGAAGGTACCTTCCGTGGTGCTTCTTATCGGCCTTCTTCTCCATGTTAATCACGAGGTTGTCGTTCTCGTCCACATGGACCTGGAAATCGTCCTTGGTGAGTCCCGGAGCAGCGAGCTCCACTTCGTATTCTTTTTCGGTTTCGATGACATTGATGGCCGGAGCGGTGTAATTGACTCTTTCCATCCAGCTGTTGTCGAAGAAATCATTGAAGATGTCAGGCAACCAGCTTTCTCTGTTATTTCTAACGATAGGTAACATAACACAACCAATTTTAAGTTTCTCCGGCTTCCAGTCCTTACGTGGCTTTCCGTCCGGGTTCCTTAGCGGGAACGCCTGATGATAAGGCAAACGGCGGGCCGATGCCAAAAAGTGGAAATTTTGGCACTCCGGAGGTGACAGAAAGTCCATTTTGGTGTCAAAATGTCTAAAAAGCCGGGGGGGGGGCAGGGCCACCGGGGAGACCAATATGCTCAGCCACCTATATCGTGGCGATGAGCGCCCTGTTAAAATAGTGAGATTGGATTACGCGCTATGAGATTCCAAACGTACTCAGCCCCTTTGCAAGGGTGGGAAGATGTGAGACATCTGCTTTATCAGGCACCGCAAGGGTGAGGTCTGGGAGCGGTCGGAATCTTTTCATCATTTCTTCCCGCCGAGAATTGCCGAGCCCGAAAGGGCCATCCAGGTGGCTTCCCACTTGGTCATGAAGCGGCCGTTGTCTGTGGGGATGAGTTCCACCTTCTCGTAGCCCATCTCTTTGAGTTTCTGCACGAAGGAGTTCATATCGCCGTAATTCGCTTTGGAGAAAATGTCATGCAGGGCGAATGTGCCGCCTTTTTTCAGGACACGGAGCGTTTCCAAAAGAATGACCTGGCGGTCCCGGCTGGGGATATTGTGATAGACGTAGTTGGAGGTGACGGCGTCGAAGGTTTCGTCCGGGAAATCCAGCTTCACGGCATCGCCCTGGGCGAAAGAAGTGAGGCTCTCTACGCCTTCGGCACGGGCATTGTCCTCGCAGAGGTGTTTGCTGAAGGAGGCGTATTCCGCTCCCCAGCGGTCGATGCCGACCATCGAAGCCTCGGGGTTGCGCTTTGCAACCGCAATGGTGAGGGCGCCGCTGCCGCACCCGACATCCAAGCCACGTCCGCCGGAAGGGATGTGAACGTATTCGGCAACGCCCTCAATGATCTGCCGGGACATCTGCCGCTTGCCGTTATAGGAGAAAGCGCGGTACATCAGTGTCATCCACAGGGTTACACAGGCCAGGATAACTGTAGCGATAAGAAATAGAATCCGCAGCCAGCCCAGCCGGATAAACAATGCAAGTACAAGGCAGACGGCACAGGCTGCCGCAAAGCTCAGAATCATGCCCTTTGGCATCCAGTTCTTGTAATTTGGTTTCATTCGTGTTATTTTACGGCAGTTACGGCAAGCCAGTGCTTGGGCTCGTTGCGGTGAATGGTTATGTTCCGGAATCCGGCAGCAGCAAGGTGCGTTTTGACTTCGTCCGGGGTGTAGGTGTGCATGCCGTCGATAATCTTTTCCCACTTTTCGTTGCTGCCGGAAAGGCCGTCGTCCTCGTTGACAATGAGGAACTTACCTCCCGGAGTCAGCACGCGGCGCACTTCAGAAAAGGACTTCTCGATATCGGGCCAGAAGTAGATGGTTTCGAAGGCGGTGGCCATGGTGAAGGTGTCATCGGCAAAGGGTAACTGGGCCACATTGGCCGACAGGACCTGGCATCGGCCCTCTTTGATGGCGCCGGCGTTTACCTTGGCCGATTTCTGCACGGAGACCGGAGAATAGTCTACGCCGGTCACTTTTCCTTTAAGGCTGCGTTGCATCAGGCGTTTCAGGTTGGCGCCGCCACCACAGCCGATGTCCAGGATTTCCCCTTCGGCGGGCACATTGCCAAAGTCAAGGCCCCAGGAGGCCATCTCGGCATGGGAGCCGCCATTCATACCGGCCACCATCATCTTGCCCCAGAAGCCTTCCGGCTTACGGGTGTTGCTGAAGATTTTGCTAAGAAGTCCCATTACTTCAAGAGTTTTGCCGATTTCTTGTCAACCTTTCCGCATAGCCAAATGCCGAGAACGGCGACGGCGGCGGTGAGAACGATGCAGAGGCAGAGGATGCCGGGATTCTGGAGCTTCGCGATGCCATCGGCATAGGTCTGGCCCATTTCTTCCACGGCGCCGTCAATATACCACTGAGGGCGGGTCCAGAGGTTCACAATCCAGCCGATATTGCCGATGGCAAGGAAAGGATACGCCGCGTAAAGCCCTTTTTTGGAAGCGTTTCCGACGATTAGTTTTACTACATCGGCAATGATGCCTCCGGCTACAATGATGGCTTTGGAAAGGAAGCCGGCGGCTTCACCGGTTGCCAGGCAGAACAGGCATACCAGTAGTGCTGAAAAAGTTCCCACTCCGAACTTCTTCCATCTGGCAGAGAGCCAGAAGTAAGCACCTGAGCCAAGCAGGGCGGCAACTACCGGGAAGAAAGCCCAGCAAACCGGACCGATAAAGCCGAAGAAGCAAGCAGCGAAAACTGCGACCAAATAGAGCAGTCCCATTCCAAGAGCCGAATACCATTTCAATGAATTGTTTTCCATAGTTTAGTGACTTTTTTCTGCATGCAAAGTTCGTAAGTAGTAGACAACTGGTCAATCCCAAAATGTTGCGATTCTTTGGGCACAAACGGAACGGCAGTTCGTACTTGACCGGAGGTCTTTGAGGTCGGTGAGTTTCATCGCAGCTTAAGAATTGCTCTACCGGATAAAATGCATCGGTTCCCAGGGCTCATCTCCCCGGCCGGGGGCAGGCTTTCCCTCTGTGGCCTTCAGCAGCCAGGCCATGTTGTTCGCGAGGGCGCGCATGGTCTGGAGGCCTTCGGTATCCAGGGCGGCCTGGCCCTGTTCACGGCCATAGACGATGTTCCAGTACTGCGATGTTACCACCGGCATGTTCATCATCTGGAAAGGCATGTTAAGGGTTTCGAACGATGCCGTTGCGCCACCTCTTCGGCAAACGGCCACGGCGGCAGCCGGTTTTCCGGCGATGGCTCCTCCGTTGGAATAGAAAGCCCGCTGAATAATAGAGAGAACGGCGCCGTTGGGCTGCCCCCAGTAAACCGGAGAGCCCACGATAAGGGCATCGGCATCGGCAAACTTGGCGCTGATGCTGTTGCAGACGTCGTCATTGAAGATACACTCGCCCGGCTTTTCCTTGCATTTGTTGCAAGCGATGCATCCGCGGATGGGCTTGTTGCCAATCCAAACAATCTCGCTGTCTATCCCATTCTTCTCTAATTGTTTAGCCATCTCCGCCAACGCAATGGATGTGTTGCCTTTCGGATGCGGGCTGCCGTTAATCATCAGTACTTTCATAGTTTTGCTTTTATTGTTGTTTCAGCTATTACAGCCACTTGAATTCTGCTAAAATAGCGATTTTTTTCAGAATGGCAATTAGGCAGTGCGGGTTTTCTTCCAGCCTGTGCTCATTTTCCCTGCCCTATGGTCAACGGGAGCCTGGCAGACCATCAACCAGTGGTGGAAAGCCTGCAAGGAACCCTTTAAGAAGAAACAGCGATAAGATGCTCCCCGTAAGGAAGCACCACCTGCTGCTATCCAATGCCATCGTCTGGGGGTGCGCCCGGATTCAAGAGCTTAATCCCAGATTTCATCGGCCACTTCACGGACCAGGCGGAGTTTGGCCCACTGCTGCTCTTCCGTGAGTTTATTGCCTATCTCGCAGGAAGCGAACCCGCACTGAGGGCTCAGGCACAGGCGCTCAAGCGGGATGAACGCTGCGGCCTTCAGGATCCGTTCCTTGACAAGCGACTTGAATTCCATGCGCGGAGACTTGGTAGTGATGAGGCCAAGTACAACCGTTTTGTCGCCGCTTACATGCGACAGGGGCTCAAATCCACCGGAACGGCTGTCGTCGAATTCCAGGTAGTAAGCATCAACGTTTTCCTTCTCAAAAAGGATTTCAGCGACTTTGTCGTAGGCACCGCTGTTGGCATAGGTGGAGTGGTAATTGCCGCGGCATACATGCGTGTTGATGAACATG
>JAFUVU010000070.1 GCA_017477465.1 Bacteroidales bacterium | reverse complement strand
GGTATGTGGGCAGCGGAGTAGCGCGGTGCTGCGGAGGTATGTGTACACGGACACTGCTGCCAGAAGCCGATTTTGCTGCACACATGGTATATGGGCGGCGGCGGGACGTGGTGTTGCAGGGGTATGTGTACATGAAAATTGCCACCAGAGGCCGATACCGCTGTACACATGGTATATGGGCTGCGGCGGGATGGGGTGTTGCGGAGGTATGTGTACATGGGAAGTGCCACCAGAGGCCGATTTTGCTGCACACATGGCATGTGGACAGCGGCGTAGCGGGGTGCCGCGGGGGTATGTGTACATGAAAATTGCCACCAGAGGCCGATACCGCTGTACACATGGTATATGGGCAGCGGCGGGATGGGGTGTTGCGGAGGTATGTGTACACGGAAACCGCTGCCAGAAGCCGATTTCGCTGCACACATGGTATATGGGCAGCGGCGCGGCTTCGTACCCCCCGCCCCAAAAACAAGCCCCTATGTGAAATTCCAAGTAATTTTATTACCTTTGTGGATGGACCAAAACTAACACTAGATATGAAAACCAGAATTCAGGAAAAATTCAAAACCCTTTTTGGAAAAGAGGGCCAACTGTACATGTCATCGGGCCGTATCAACCTTATCGGCGAGCATACGGACTATAACGGCGGATATGTTTTCCCCGGTGCCATCAACTTCGGCATCATGGCCGCTATCGAGCCAAATGGCCTTAACAAGGTGAAAGTGTATTCGTTGGACTATGACGAATACGTAGAATTCGGCCTAAACGAGGAAGACAAGCCCGATCAGGCCTGGGCCCGCTACATTTTCGGCGTCTGCCGTGAAACTATCAAGCGTGGCGGCAAGGTTCAGGGCTTCAACGCTGTATTTGCCGGCGATGTTCCGCTCGGCGCCGGCCTCAGCTCCTCAGCAGCCCTGGAGAGCGTTTTCGCCTTCGCCATCAACGAAATCAACGGCAACGGTATCGACAAGTTCGAGTTGGCACGCATCGGCCAAAGCACGGAGCATAACTACTGCGGCGTAAAGTGCGGCATCATGGACCAGTTCGCCTCTATTTTCGGCAAGGAAGGCGCCCTCATGCGCCTCAACTGCAAAACCGGCGAATACAAGTACTTCCCCTTCCATCCCAAGGGCTACAAGCTGGTTCTCATCGATTCCTGCGTAAAGCATGAGCTTGCCTCCAGCGCCTACAACAAGCGCCGCGAATCCTGCGAAAACGCCGCTGCGGCAATCCGCAAGAACCATCCGGAAGTGGAATTCCTCTCTGACGCAAAACGCCTCTGGCTGGACGAAGTCCGCGACCAAATCCCCGAGGAAGACTTCCTGAGGGCAGAATACGTAATCGGCGAAGTGCAGCGTGTTCTGGATGTCTGCGACGCCCTTGAAAGGGACGATTACGAAACAGTAGGCGAGATGATGTACCAGACTCACTTCGGCCTCAGCCGTCTGTACGAAGTCTCCTGCGAAGAACTCGACTTCCTCAACAAACTGGCCCGCAAGATGGACGTCACAGGTTCCCGCGTCATGGGCGGCGGCTTCGGCGGCTGCACCATCAACCTGGTAAAGGAAGAACTGTACGATGCCTTCATCGGCGCAGCAAAGGAACAGTTCACTGCAAAGTTCGGCCATGCCCCCAAGGTTTACGACGTAGTTATCAGCGATGGCGCTCGCAAGCTGTAGCAAATGCCTGAAACAGACGGAAGTAGATATCCGTCAAAGTATAAATGTCGCCCTTGATCCGGAGCTTAAATCCCGGGTCAAGGACGGCTCTTTGTTCGTATGGGAGTGCCCCTATTGCGGCCAGCGCAATCTCCTCAAATACCAGACGCTTTACCACGATCCGGACACAAAACTCATGGTCT
Source organism: Bacteroidales bacterium (assembly GCA_017477465.1). Lineage (GTDB taxonomy): Bacteria > Bacteroidota > Bacteroidia > Bacteroidales > UBA932 > Cryptobacteroides. The sequence goes on along the minus strand of JAFUVU010000070.1, from coordinate 27,632 downwards.
GGCTCCTCCCTGGGGATCAAAAACCGCCGCAGGCAGTGGAGGAAGCGGTCAGCGGGCTGGACGGCTATACGCTAAGAATAGTGCGCGAAGTGGGCGAGCTGGTAGAAAAAGTGAACATCCACGACGCAGGCCTGGACGATGTTGTCCTGGAAATGTGCAAATGGGTCACTCGCAGGGAGTTAGCCGCCAAAAATCCGGCCGCCATTAACGCCCCTCTCAAATTTCTCCGCACAGAAGGGGCCGACAACGACCTTGTTCTGGCCCTCCCCGCAGAGGGAGGCATGCAGCTTCTGAACATCGGCTTTAACGTGTACGAAGACGCCCGCGGCATCCTTTCCCGCAACCCGGCCGTAAAACCGGCCACAGGCTTCGCCGAAGTGAATGCCGACTGGATAGAACAGTTCTTCCGCTAGAAATCCACCCCGAAAATCAGTTCCACGCTCCAGGGTTTCTCCTGGTTGGCTTTGCCGTACCATGAGCCGCCTAGATAGGAGAAGGACACGCCGACGGACGACTCGAAAGGCAGGACGAACAGCCTGGCCAGGGAGGCGGAAAAATCGGCCCCTACGCTCCAAAGATTGTCCCGGAAGCTCTCCAGGGCCGTAAAATCGGCATGAGGGGTGAGAAGGAAGTTCTTGATATAGGCTACCCAGGGGATGGAGATATCGCCCACGTAGATGGGGATTGCGTAGTCGGCCGTCATCTTGAACTGCGTCTGGAAAGTCCGCCCTACAAGGTGGGAGACACCGTCGTCGAAGCCTCTGGGGATGGTGTTTGCGGCCAGTTCGCCAAAGAGATCGGCCGTCATGCGGCTTTGCAAAAGGGCCGACAACCGCAGCCCCTGCACGCGTGTAAAGCCGGGCAGATACCCGTAGGCGTATCCGTAGATGTTAGGCGCGAAGTAGTGCTGCATGTTATAGCGCATCGACACGCCAGCCTCAAGGCCGATACCGAATCGGGGGTAAACCTGCGAATCGGCCCTTGTGTGCATCAGATAGCCTCGCATTGAAGCTGTCATCCTTTGCATCCAGAAGCTGGTGCGATCGCCCACATCCTCAAGAGTATAGAAGGGAGGAATACCTTCCAGCCTGCCGACGGCATCGTACACGACCGGCGTAGGGGCAAAGTAATTGTTGGAGAATCCGTAAGAAAGCTGCGGCGTGAATCCCCACAGCAGGTCGCTTTTGTGGCAGGAAAGCGGAATGTAAGCCCGGATATTCCCCGTCAGAAGAGGAGCGTCGCGAAGGTGCGAGTTGATGCCATAGACGACAGAGTTATCGCTGGTGTATTTGGCAACGGTGAACTGACTGGCGGCCTGGTCGCCAAAGTCGATGGAAGCTTCAAAAACAGGATAAAGACCTGAGTAAATGAGCTTTGCATGGAGCGAATTGCGCCAACGGCCGTCGATGTCCGGATCCGGATGCAAGCCGTAGCCGACAGTCCCCGACAGAGTGCCCAGATTGTTCTGGAAAAAGCCCGTCAGGCCGATGGACGCAGTTTCGTAAGTGAGGTCCATCGAGCTTTCCTTAACCGCATCGTAGTTCACGTAGAACGGCATCCAGGAGTGCAGGCGCAGCGGATGCAGCAGCTTGCTGTAGCGCTTGGGGGCCGACATGGGCACATCGGCATTCAGGTCCGGTGCGGGACCAAGAGCCCTTTCCTGCGCGGTGAGCTTAGCCTCGATAGGATAGCTATATACCTCAGAATAAGACACTTCTTTTGGCGTCAGCTTATCCAGCGGAGTGCGGAAGAGCATCATGCCGTCAAGCGTCTGGACAGAGTAGTACATATAGTCGTCCACTTCGCAGTAGTCGGTGGCTCCGTAGCGGGTGTTGGTCATTTGCATAAGCCGCCCTTCGACCGGGTAGAAATAGTACAGCTCGTTGACACCGGTGCGGTCGCTCACCCATTCAATATACTCGTCCCCGTTCCCCAGGTTGACAATTTTCTGGGCCGATGGAGCCAGAACCTGCTCCCAGGTGCCGCTGGCCTTTATTTTCCAAATGCTTGTTCCTGAGCTGCTTATGCAGGCGGCGTAGAGGGTGCCGTCGTCGGTCCATGCAAGCTCTGAGGGTTGGAAGCCGTCGGGTGCGGGGTAGCGCTGCAGGACATCGCCCGTGAGCGCATCGATAACCACTGCCGCATGCTGTCCGTTGACGGGGTACTCGGCCACGGCCAGGCGGTCTCCCTCCGGGGAAGGCTGAGGGTTGAAGTAACGCGTCCCGCGGGTAAGCTCGCGCACTTGGCCGCTCTTGCAGTCATAATAGCGGACAATCGATCCGCCGTCCAGGCTCCAGCGCGGGTGCGTCCCCTTTTCGGACCAGTAGATTCGCTTTAGGTTTTCCTCTGCATAAAGAGTGCTGGCAGTTGAGGAAAAGCCTTTGAGATGCTTTGCCACGCCGTCATTGAAGGTAATGATTTCCCTTGGTTGCCGATTGCCCTCCCTGAGCACATATAGCACATTGTCAAGCATTTGCGGGCTGCCATAGTCCATGGCATAGCCTCCGTCGGGGCTGCTTACCTGTTCCATCGGCATGAAGGGGGCGCGGGACTCTGCATCGGCCTGCCAGGCGGCGTTGAAGCTGTCCAGAATGTCGCGGAAGGAGTCTTTGAACGACTTGCCGCTGTGCTTGCGGATTTGGCTTTGCATGTTGGCGGGGGCAAGCATCCAGGGCTTGCTCCAGGACTGGTCCAGGGCTTTGCGTACGATTAGCGGATCGTCGTATAATGTGCGTGCACCGGCCACCGTGATATATCCAAGTTTGTACAGGTCGGGGGTGAAATGCTTGTATGAACCATAGCGCCAGCGGTCCCAGTTGCGGTACTGGCCCTGGTCCAGGGATACTCTGTAGAAGTTCAGGAAATCGGCCGTCCTTGCCCTTGTGCCGGCGTTCAGGATGCCTGTTTCGGTTACTACCGCATCGCCTTCCGCTATGGACTGTTCCAGGAACAATTGCCAGTGGGCGGGGGCCCAGGATTCTCCAATCAGCCATGGCATAAAGCCGCGCTGTGCAAATTCCATCTGCGACTGGTGACGGGGTTCGTGGGCCGTCAGTTGAAGGTTCCAGCTTACAGGGTCTGAACCGTCCGACTCCGGGATTGAGAAAAGGTCCATCCTGGAAGGGGCCCAGCCCATCGAGCCGTTGGAAAACATGTTATGCGTGTGCAGGACCACCGGCATCTTGCGGGAGCGCTTTTCTCCCGGCGTCAGCGACAGGCTGCGGCCTACGGCCGGGCGCATCTGCTCCAGGGAGCGGCCATAAACGCGGGCCAGGCTGTCGGCCCCTTTTGGGAAAATAATCTTATAATGAGGCGTTTCCAGGGAATACCATTTCAGATGCGCAGGATCGTCCCCTGCCAGGTAGAACTGAGCGTTGGAGGGGATTCCGAATGCTAGGATAAGGCAAAGGGCCAGAAGGGTCTTTCGCATAAACGGGCAAATTTTTTCCAAAGTTAACCAAAAAAATGTACATTTGTGCACTATGAAAATACGCATCGGCATAATCTTTACCGCAGCTCTGGTAATTCTTTCATGCGGGCCCAAGAAGAAGGAGGCTCGCCCCGCCCCTGTGACAAGGGATTTCCCAATGGCCGAGGTTCCAATGATGATCACCCAGCCCGACGAGCGCGCCCAGTGGCTCTGCACCCATTTCTGGGACCGTTTCACCGCCCCCGACAGCCTCTATTTCTCAGACTCGCTGACGGTGAACGGCGTTCCCAAGGAAGCCCTTGAGCAGCAGATCGGCCTTTTCGCCACCCTTTTGCAGCAAATCCCCCTTGCCGATGGTGCCGCAGCAATGACCGCCTTCTATAAACGCCTCGAAGCCTTTCAGTTAGCTCATCCCACCGGCAATGTCTTCACAGAGACGGTGCCCCTTGTAAGCCGCTATTTCTACGACCCCAACTCCCCGGTCCGCAGCGAAGATCTGTACCTACCCTTCGTGAAAGAGCTGGCGGCATCGGCCATCATAGACCCTGCCTACAAGATGGGCTACGAGTGGGACGCAAAGATGTGCGAAATGAACCGTACAGGCACCCCTGCGGCCGATTTTGTCTTCATCGACACCGCCGGTCGCCGCCGCACCCTCTATAGCATCAAGGCCGCCCGGACGCTTCTCATTTTCGGCAATCCGGACTGCCACGCCTGCAAGGAACTCCTCGTAGAGATGGAGAGCCAGGCGCAGATAGCGGAACTCATCGGCAACGGCAGCCTTAAAGTGCTGGACATCTACATCGACCAGGACATCCCCCTCTGGAAAGAAAAAATGGCCGATTACCCCGCCAGCTGGATAAACGGCTACGACCCCAGCTTCAAAATTCGCAGCGACGTCCTCTACAACGTCCGCGCCCTCCCCTCGATGTACCTCCTGGACGCCGACAAAACAGTCCTCCTGAAAGACGCGACGACGGACCAAATCCTCTCCGCCCTCCTCTAAAACCTCGACACGGATCTCCCTGTGGCACAGCCATTTATGAAAATCAAGTGTGACTTTTTGCCACACTTGATTTCAGCAATTTGCTCAGTGTCAATTACTTGCGTGTCGAGGGGGCTTAGCGTGCGTCGAAGGACCAGATTATTGCTTCTTCGAGGACCTCGCCGGGACGGAGCACGGTAGAAGGGAAGGCGGGCTGGTTGGGCGAATCGGGGCAGTGCTGGCACTCGATGGCGACGGCATCGTAGTCCTCATAGGCCCGGCCGGTCTTGCCTAAGGGGCAGCCTTTCAGCCAGTTACCGGTGTAAACCTGCACGGCGGGCTGGGTTGTGAGCACCTCGAGATGCCGGCCGGAAACAGCGCCCCAAAGCTCTGCCGCAGTGGTAAGCTGCCCGGGCGTCGCCCCGTCGATGAGGTAGCAGTTGTCGTAGCCTTTGCCGTACTTGAGTGCGGGGAAATCGGCCTCAATATCCCTGCCGATGGGCTTGGCCTCCACAAAGTCCATGGGAGTGCCGGCGACGTCTTCCACCTGCCCCAGCGGGATAAGCGTCTCATCTGTAGGAAGCCACTGGGATGCGTTGAGCTCCAGCTTGTGGCCGAGGACGCTTCCGGAAGCCTCGCCGTCGAGGTTGAAATAGACGTGGTTGGTGAGGTTCACCACCGTGGGCTTGTCGGTCTGGGCGGTAAGCACCAGCTTGAGGGAATTGTCCTCCCCCCAGGTGTAGTGGGCAACCACCTTCAGATTGCCTGGGAAGCCGGCCTCTCCGTCCTCCGAGAAGTACATGAACTCGACGGCATCGCCTTCAATCCTGCTGTCCCAAACCTGGTTCTGGAAGCCCTGAGGACCGCCGTGCAGGTGGTTGGGACCGTTGTTCACGGGAAGCGTATATTCCACGCCGTCAAGGGTGAACTTGCCCTTGGCGATGCGGTTGGCATAGCGGCCGGGAATCTTGCCGGAGCAGGGCCCGTCGGCAAAATAATCCAAAGCGTTTTTATAGCCGATAACGACGTCTCCCAGTTTCCCGTCCTTGTCGGGAACTACGATGGAGACTATGCCGGCGCCCACGCTGCTAAGCTGGACGTATGCGCCCGATGAGTTTTTCAAGGTATAGAGGAAAATATCTTTTCCTTCGGGCGAAGTGCCCCATAGCTGTTTGGTAATCATATTCTTTTTGCGGTAAACTACAAATTCGAAGGAGTAGCCGGTCTCGGGGTCAAGATTAGTGGCCGATGTCGATTCCCTCTCCCACACTGCCGGATCGATCTCCGGGAAGAAAGCATCGGCCTCCGGCACTGCGGCGTGCACGTGGGTTATGTACAAAAGGTCCATCTGAGGCATCGCGGCCTTGTAAACGGACGCCCCGCCGATGATGAAGCATTTCTGAGCCCCTGTGGCCTCCGCCGCCGCATACGCCTCTTCGAAGGAATAGACGCAGGTGACATCGGGGATCGGGTCTCCGCCAAGGTTGAGCACAATGTTGGTACGCCCGGGAAGCGGCCTGCCGATAGAAAAATAAGTAGTGCGCCCCATAATCACGGGATAACCCTTGGTGGTGCGCTTGAAATATTGTAAATCCTCGGAGATGTGCCAGGGCAGTGCGCCCTTAACCCCAATCTCGTTATTCTGGCCGATGGCCACAATCAGACACTTTTGCATATTGTTTTTAAACTGTCATTCTGAGCGAATACACTGTCATTCTGAGCTAAGCGAAGAATCTACACCGCTACCGGGGCCTTGATCGCCGGCCAGGGGTCGTAACCTTCCAGGGTGAAGTCTTCGTACTTGAAGTCAAAAATCGATTTCACATCCGGGTTCAGAATCATTCTGGGCAGCTTTCTGGGCTCCCTGCTAAGTTGCAGGGCCACCTGCTCGAAATGGTTGCTGTAGATGTGCGTATCGCCGGTTGTGTGGATAAATTCTCCGGGCTGCAGGCCGCAGACCTGGGCGATCATCATTGTCAGCAGCGCGTACGATGCAATGTTGAATGGCACCCCAAGGAACACGTCTGCACTGCGCTGGTAAAGCTGGCAGGAGAGCTTGCCGCCCCCCACGTAAAACTGGAAAAGGCAGTGGCAGGGAGGCAGAGCCATTTTATCCACCTCTCCGGGGTTCCAGGCCGTCACCAGCATGCGGCGGGAGCCCGGATTGTTGCGGATTTGGTCGATTACCATCGAAAGCTGGTCGATCGCCCTCCCGTCAGGAGCGGGCCAGGAGCGCCACTGGTGGCCGTAAACCGGGCCAAGTTCCCCGTCCGGGGCCGCCCACTCGTCCCAAATCGTTACGCCATGCTCCTGCAGGTAGCGTACGTTTGTGTCGCCGGCTATGAACCACAGCAGCTCGTAAATTATGGATTTCAGGTGTACCTTTTTGGTGGTGAGAAGGGGGAAACCATCGGCCAGATTGAAGCGCATCTGATAGCCGAACACGCTTTGCGTGCCGGTGCCGGTGCGGTCCTGCTTCATTACTCCGTGCTCTCTGATATGTCGGAGAAGGTCTAAATACTGTTGCATAGCCACAAATTTAACGATTTATTTCAAGAATTCACTATATTTGTGCCCCTATATAACGAACTTAATGAAACCTACCCGCGAAAAATTCGGCGGCCGTGCGGCCGTCATTCTTGCTATGGCCGGCTCGGCCATCGGCCTTGGCAATATCTGGCGTTTCCCTTATCTGGTGGGAGAAAATGGCGGGGCTGCATTCATCGTCATTTATATCGGCTTCGTGCTCCTTCTGTCCATCCCCATTTTCCTGGCGGAATCTGTAATCGGCCGCAGTTCCGGTGCCAATTGCCGCGCCGCTATCGGCAGTCTTATTCCCGGACGTGCGGGGCGCTGGTTCGGCCTCCTCATGGTATTTACCCCGCTGTGGATTGTGTCCTACTATTCCGTCGTAGGCGGCTGGTCGCTGGATTTTTTGTCCAAGGCTCTCAAGTTTGAATTCACCCGCACCGCACCTGAGCTTGTGAGCGGCACCTTCAGCGCATTCATTTCCAGCACCTGGGTCCCGCTCCTTTGCCATCTTGCTTTCCTCGGGGCCACCGTCGGAATCGTAGCCTTCGGCGTAAAGAGCGGCATCGAGAAATTCAGCAAAATATCCATTCCGGTGCTGTTTGTGCTGATTATCCTGCTGGGTGCTTATTCCGTCTGGCTGCCTGGCGCCGGCGAAGGCGTAAAGTATCTGACGCAGCCCGATTTCTCCAAAGTCACCGTCCACACCTTCGTGGATGCGCTGGGACAGGCCTTCTTCTCCCTGTCGCTGGGCATGGGCATCATCATCACCTACAGTTCTTACATCAGCAAAACAGAGAATCTGATGGAAAGCGCCGTCGGCACTTCTGTCAGCGACCTTCTCTTCGCATATCTCGCCGGCTTTGCCATCCTGCCTGCGGTTTTTGCGGCCGGAATCGCCCCCGGAAGCGGCCCGGGACTCGTTTTCGACACGCTTCCCTACATCTTTTCAAGCATGGGGCAGGAAACGCCTATCCTTAGCTCCATCGCCGCCATCCTCTTCTTCCTTGCCATCCTTGTGGCGGCCCTCACCTCCTCGGTGTCGCTGATCGAGGTGGGCGTTGCTTATCTCACCGAGGCGCACAACATTTCGCGCGAGGGAGCTTGCGCCATCCTGTTTGTAGCCTGCGGTGCCCTAGGAGCGCTGTGGAGCCTTTCCTTCGGCCCCCTTGCCGATGTCAAGATTCTCGGCCTCGGCCTCTTCGATTTTGCCGACAGTTTCGCCTCCAACGTCTTGCTTGTGCTCGGCGGTCTGATCGCCCTCATCATCGTAGGTTGGGTTATGCCGAAGAAGCGGCTCTTCAATGAATTCACCAACCGGGGAACCCTGAAAAAGAATGTTAAAATGTTCCCCGTGGTGCATTTCCTCATCCGGTATGTGGCTCCTATCGGCATGCTGGCATTGATCCTTGCATCGGTGATATGAGCCAGCGGGAGCATTTCGGGAGCCGATTCGCTGTAATAGCGGCGATGGCCGGCAGTGCTGTCGGCCTCGGCAATATATGGCGCTTCCCATACGTTCTGGGAGAATACGGAGGTGCAGCCTTCATTCTGGTATATGTCGCCGCAAGCCTGTTCGTGGCGCTGCCCATTTTCTATGCCGAATCGGTCATAGGCCGACGGAGCCGTCTGGACACCTACGGCGCCATGCGAAAACTGGCCCCCGGAAGCGCCTGGAAATGGGCCGGCCTGCTCACCGTCGTCTCCCCGCTCCTTATTCTGAGCTACTATTCAGTGGTTGGCGGCTGGTCGGTCGAATACCTCTTCAAATCCCTTTCCTACAGCTTCACGGGCAACTCCACGGAGGCCGAAGTGCAGAACTTCTTCCCGCAGTTCATATCCTCCACCTGGCAGCCTCTGGTGTCGCATACTATCTTCATGGCCATGGTGGCCGGCATTGTGCTCGGCGGCATCAAAAAGGGCATCGAGCGCTTCTCGAAGGTAGCCATGCCGCTGCTTTTCGTGCTCATCATCGTCATCTTGGCTTATGCCATTTCCCTTCCCGGTTCTTTTGCAGGCGTAGAGTATCTCCTCAAGCCCGATTTTTCCCGCCTGTCGGCCGATGCAGTTGCCGCTGCGCTCGGGCAGGCCTTCTTCTCCCTTTCGCTCGGAGTGGGTACCGTTCTCACTTATGCTTCTTACGTCAAGAAAGACGAAAACCTGATGGTTTCGGGCGTGGAAACTGCTGTGAGCGACCTTGTGTTTGCCATCATTGCTGCTTTTGCCGTGATGCCGGCCGTTTTTGCCGCTGGCATCGCTCCTGGCAGCGGCCCCGGCCTGGTGTTTCAGACGCTGCCGTTCATCTTCAACAAAATGGGGCAGGGAATGCCGCTGCTAAGCTATTTGATTTCCATCAGCTTCTTTGTCACCATACTTGCCGCTGCGCTTACATCGGCCATCTCCATGCTGGAAGTTGGCGTGGCTTTCCTTGTTGACGAAAAAGGTTTCAAGCGCCGCAGCGCCACCCTCCTCCTTGCCTTCTGCACTTGGCTTATCGGGGTAGTGTGCAGCCTTTCCTTCGGCCCGTTATCCGAAGTCAAACTCCTGGGACTCACCTTCTTTGACTTCCTGGACAAGCTCTGCTCCAACTGGCTTCTCCCCCTCGGCGGCCTGGTCTTCACGTTGTTTGTAGGCTGGCGCATGAAAAAGGCCGATGTCCACGACGAATTCACCAACGCCGGCTCCTGCAACCGCCGCACCTTCCCCATCATCTACATCCTCATCCGCTACGTCGCCCCCATCGGCATTGCCATAATCTTCCTGTCAAGTTTGTTCTTGTAGGTGGTTGCCTTGTAGCGGCTGCCTTTCCATCCTGTTGCTTGTAGGCGGTTGCTTGAAGTTTTCACAGTGTAGAGGCGCACTAAACGTGCATCAAATTGTCCCGTTTATTGCAAAAACGGCCTAATTTGCGCTAAACGTGACGTGAAATGTTACGTTTAGCGCACTTGCCACCCATCCAGAAACCGCTACTCTCATCTTTCTCCGCCCCCGGTTACCGCCGTTCCAGCATTTTTGCCCAATTTTGCCGGAACTCACGTATGGCCTCACCGCTGTTCCCGCATTTTTGCCCTATTTTGACGGAACCGGTGTGAAGTTTACAGCTGTTGGTGCTTCTTGTTACGCGTTTTTGGCCATTTTTGCGTAATGCGGCGTACCTTGGTGCTTTTGGTTACGCGTTTTGACCTGTTTTTGCGTAATGCGGGGCACCAAGACGGGTGCAATAAAAATGTCGTAGAAATTTTGTAATTTTGCATTTCAGTAAACGAATAATAAACTGCTTCAAAATTGCCGTGGACAGGGTCTTGAGGCGACATGGGAGCAGGTTGTTTTTCAAATTACAGTAGCTATGGCAAAGATTGCGGAAGATACCCCCCTGATGAAGCAGTTCTTCGAGGTGAAAGCAAAGCACCCCGAGGCCCTGCTCCTGTACCGCGTGGGCGACTTTTACGAAACCTACTCGGACGATGCCGTAACTGCGGCCAGGGTGCTGGGACTGGTGCAGACCAAAAAGTCCAACGGCGACAAAGGTCCAATCCCCATGGCCGGCTTCCCGCATCATGCTATAGAAGGCTATCTCACAAAGCTTGTACGTGCCGGCTACAAAGTAGCAGTCTGCGACCAGCTGGAAGACCCGAAATTTGCCAAAAAGCTGGTTAAACGCGGCATAACGGAGATTGTAACCCCCGGCATCTCCTTTGGCGAAGGCATGCTGGAGCAAAAGGAGAACAACTACCTTTGCGGCCTCACCGTGGAAAAGGACCAGTGCGGCGCCGCCTTCCTGGACGTATCCACCGGGCAGTTCCAGATTGCACAGGGGTCTCTGGAGTACATCGGCACTTTGATAAGTTCGATGAAGCCGCGGGAACTTGTAGTGCAGCGCGGCTACGAAAAGGGCCTGAAGGAACGTCTGGGCGACTTCTACACCACCTCTCTTGACGAATGGGCCTTCGTTTACGACGCTGCCGTTGAGCGGCTCAAGCGCCAGTTCCAAGTGGACAGCCTGAAGGGCTTCGCCATCGACCCTTACCCCCTTGGCGTCTGCAGCGCAGGTGCCTTGCTGGTGTATCTGGAGCAAACGCAGCATAGCGGACTTCGGAACATTTGCACCATCGGCCGCATAGATGAGGAAAAATTCGTATGGATGGACAAGTTCACCATGCGCAATCTGGAAGTCTTCCAAAGTGCTGCAGGGGCCGACGGAGTGTCGCTTGTGCAAACCCTTGACAAGTGCTCCAGTCCCATGGGCGCGCGTCTTCTCCGCAGCTGGCTTGCCTTGCCGATAATGGACCTCAAAGAGCTCGGAGCCCGCTATGACATAGTGCAGTATTTCACGGAGCAGCCTCAGATTCTGGAAGATACCCAGGCCGATCTTGGCAAAATCGGCGACCTTGAGCGCATCCTTGGCCGCGTAGCCAACGGAAAAGCCTTCCCCCGCGAAGTGATGCAGCTTGGCCGCGGCCTGCAAACCACCGGCCCTATCCGCGAAAGGCTGTCGGCCGGTCCGGAAGCCCTTCAGAAGCTCATCAAAGGCATGCGCAGCTGCGAAAAACTGCTTGCCGATATTCAGCGCACCCTTGCACCGGAACCGTCGATCCAGATTGGAAAGGGCCCGGTCATCGGCACCGGCGTGGATGCAGAGCTGGACGAGCTTCGCGCCATAAGCGCCGGCGGCAAGGACTACCTCCTGCAAATGCAGCAAAGAGAGGTGGAACGCACCGGAATCTCCTCACTTAAAATTGCTTACAATAACGTTTTCGGCTATTACATAGAGGTTCGCAACACCTATAAGGACCAGGTCCCCCCGGATTGGATCCGCAAACAGACGCTGGTAAACGCCGAAAGATACATAACGGAAGAACTAAAGCAGTACGAGGAGAAAATCCTTACAGCCGAAGACCGCATCTACGCCATCGAAACGCGCATTTATGCGGAGCTTATCGGCAAAATACAGCAGCAGATACCCGCCATTCAGGTAAACAGCCGCATCCTTGCCAAAGTGGACGTGCTGGCAAGTTTTGCCCAGCAGGCAGTGACATGGCACTATTGTCGGCCAAAGATGAACGACGGCAAAGCCCTGGACATCCGCGACGGCAGGCATCCGGTCATCGAGACGCTCATGCCTCCGGGCGAAGAATACGTCCCCAACGACGTTTACCTTGACAACGAAAAGCAGCAGATTATTATCCTCACCGGTCCCAATATGGCCGGTAAAAGCGCCCTGCTGCGGCAAACTGCGCTGATAGTCCTCATGGCCCAATGCGGCAGCTTCGTGCCTGCCCGGGAGGCTTCCATCGGCAAGTTCGACAAATTGTTCACTCGCGTAGGAGCGACGGACAACATCTCCCGCGGCGAATCCACATTTATGGTGGAAATGCTTGAAACTGCAATGATTCTGAACAATCTGAGCAGCCGCTCGCTGGTGCTTCTGGACGAAATCGGCCGCGGTACCTCCACCTACGACGGCATGTCCATCGCCCGCGGAATAGTCGAATACATCCACGAATACGGCAAGGGCGCAAAGACGCTCTTCGCCACGCACTACCACGAACTCAACGACCTCGAATCCATCTTCCCGCGCGTTAAGAACTACCACGTGGCGGTGAAAGAAGTGGGCAAGGAGGTGCTTTTCCTTCGCAAACTGCGCGAAGGCGGAACGGCCCACAGCTTCGGTATCCACGTAGCGCGAATGGCCGGCATGCCCACTCCCGTGCTTGAAAGTGCCGAAAGAACGCTCCGTGCCCTGGAAAACAGCGAAAAGCTGGATGCCATCGGCGCGCTCACTCCCGTCAAGCCACATCAGACCAAGGCCGGCAAAGTGGAAAAGGACGGCAGCCTGCAACTGTCTATGTTCCAATTGGATGACCCCCTTCTCGAGTCCCTTCGCGACCGCCTCAAAGCCGCCGACCTTAACAACATGACCCCCATGCAGGCGTTCGACCTTCTGCGCGCCATGAAAGAGGAACTGGGCCTATGAAACGGGTGCTCGTCATAGCATATTACTGGCCCCCGTCCGGCGGTTCCGGCGTTCAGCGCTGGGTCAAGTTCGTCAAATATCTTCCTGCCGAGGGCTGGGAACCGGTGGTTTTCGCCCCCAAGAATGCCGATTATCCCTCCCTGGACCCCTCTTTCGAGGCGGAGGTCCCGCCGGAGGTCGAGGTGCTTCGCGGCCCCATTTGGGAGCCATACGCGGCGTATCGCAAACTGACAGGCGCCAAAAGCACGGAAGTGACCGAAATTTCCTCCGGCGAAAAGACCTTCAAGCAGCGTCTGTCGCTGTGGATAAGGGCCAATCTTTTCATCCCCGACCCGCGCGTCGGCTGGGTATATCCTTCGGTGAAAATGCTAAAGTCGTATCTGAAGGAACATCCTGTGGATGCGATAGTTACCACCGGACCACCACACTCTGTGCATCTGATCGGCCGGAAGCTTCACAAGGCGCTGGGCATCCCGTGGATCCCGGATTTCAGGGACCCCTGGAGCAAGATGTACTACCTTAAGTACCTGCCGATGACGGCCTTTACCCGTAAGCGCCTGCTGGCGATGGAAAAGAAGGTCCTGGACAGCTGCTCCACCGTACTTTCATGCACCCCGCTCATGCAGGAGGACTTCCAGGCAATGACAGCGACGCCGGTCGCCTGCATCACCAACGGCTACGACGGGGAAGACTTCTCCGGCAAGCTCCTGCCCCGCACGGACAGGCATTTCAACATAAACCACACCGGCCTCTTTGCTGCCGATGGCAACCCGTTGACCCTCTGGAAGGTACTCGGCAAAATCGCTTCGGAGGACCCGTCGTTCCGCAGCTCGATGCGCCTGCGCCTGGCAGGAAAAGTGGACCGTGAAATCCTCACCTCCATTGCCGATGCGGGCATCCTGGACAACGTGGAGGCCCTGGGCTACTGTGATCACGCCACCGCCGTCCGCGAGCAGCGTGCCGCCTCGGTGCTGCTGCTGCCCCTTCGCAACGATCCCGACTACCGCCCCATCCTTCCCGGGAAACTCTTCGAGTATCTGGCAGCCCGTCGGCCGATACTTGGCATCGGCCAGGAAGACGGCGCGATGGCAAGGGTGATAAGCGAGACAAACGCCGGAATAACAGCCGATTGGCAGAACGAATCGGCCATAGAGACATTCATCCGTCAGGCCTGGGCACAGCACTGCAGCGGCGGCATCCCTGCCACGACAGGCGAAATAGGCCGATACTCCCGCCGCTCAACCGCCCGCGCCCTGGCTCACCTCCTAAATTCACTCACGGCAAATGAATAAAGACTTACTGAAACGAATAGGCATTGGTTTAGGCGTAATCGTATTGTTCCTGGCCCTCAGTTACGGCTTTGTGCCGCAGGTGCTGGACGGAAAGATTGTAAACCAGAGCGATATCTCCGGCTACGTGGGGATGTCCCATGAGATGAACGAGTGGAACAAGGCGCATCCCGACAATCCCACATATTGGACCGACTCCATGTTCGGCGGCATGCCTACGACGGCCATATCCACCCGCAACGGAGGAGACTATACGCAGTGGATTTACGATCTGCTGCTAACTGGAAAACGCCCGGCCACATACCTGTTTATCACTTTGTTAGGCGCTTTTCTGCTATTCCTTGCCTTCGGAGTAAGCTGGCCGATAGCCATAGGCGGCGCCATAGCCATAGCCTTCTGCAGCTATAATTTCCAGATCATCCAGGTAGGCCACAACACCAAGATGCAGGCAATAGCCTTCATGCCCTGGGTCCTCGCAGCAGTAGTCTATACCTACCGCAGCTGCTGCCGTCATTCCTCGCCCTCCGGTCATACCGAGCCCGCCTCCGGTCATACCGAGCCCTCTTCTTGTCATTCCGAGCGAAGTCGAGGAATCTCCTGGCAAACCCTCCTCGGAGCCGTTCTCTTCGGCCTTGCACTGAGCATGCAAATCAAGGCCAATCACCAGCAAATAACTTATTATCTGGCGATTATAGTCCTGCTTTACGCTCTAGTTGAGTTTATCGGCGCCATAAAGGAAAAGCGGTGGAAGCCGTTTATGCTGGCATCGGCCTTGCTGCTTGTTGCCGGCGGGGCGGGAATCGCCACCAACGTCAACAAGCTTCTGCCTCTGGCCAAGTACACTCCCGAGACCATGCGCGGAGGTTCGGAGCTTGCCAAGGACAACGGCGGCGGCAAAGGCCTTGACCTTGACTACGCCACCTCTTGGAGCTACGGCTGGGAAGAACTCCCCAACCTGATGATTCCTAACTTCAACGGAGGAGCATCGGCCGGGGCTGTCAATCCTGATAAATCGGCTACAGTTCAGTTACTTAAGCGCTCCGGGCAGCGCAATGTCAGGGAGACCGCCAAGGCTCTGCCGCTTTACTGGGGACCTCAGCCTTTCACCGCCGGTCCCATGTATATCGGCGCTATTACCATCTTCCTCTTCGTGCTTGGCTTGGGCCTATACAAAGGGCGCGAAAAATGGTGGCTCCTCGCCGCTACAATCCTTGCCATCCTGATGGCGGTGGGCAGTCATTTCATGGCATTCACAGCCTTCTGCTTCAAGTATTTACCGCTTTATAACAAGTTCCGCACAGTGTCCATGGCGCTGGTCGTTCTGCAAGTTACGCTGCCGATACTGGGCTTCGTGACGCTGGACAGGATAGTGCGCGAAAAATACGACCGTCAGAGCTTCTTCAAAGCCTTCTGGTGGGCCCTTGGCATCACCGGCGGCTTCTCGCTGCTGGCTTGGCTCGTGCCCGGCCTCTTCGGCAACTTCGAAAGCGCTGCCGACGCCGGCATGCAGGACATCCTGGTCGATGCGCTGGTCCAAGACCGCATAAGCATTTTCAGGGCCGATGCCCTTGGCTCTCTGGCTCTGATTGCAGCATCGGCAGGGCTTCTGCTGTGGGCCTATCTGCCTAAGGGTCAGACGGATTATTCGAAGCGCTTTGCCGGTTATGGACGCAAGTGGATAGCGGCAGTGGTAATCTGCCTTTTGAGCACCGTCAACCTCTTTGTCACAGGCAAGCGCTATCTGAACGCCGACCACTTCACAACCCCCAAAGACTTTAACAAGCCTTTTGCCGAAAGGCCTGTGGATAAGATGATTAAGGCCGATGAAGACCCTCAGTACCGCGTCCTTGACTTGACGGTAAACGTGTTTAATTCCTCCGTCCCGTCGTACCACCACAAGAGCGTTGGCGGTTATTCGCCGGCCAAGCTCCAGCGTTATCAAGACCTGATTGAGCACTACCTTAGCGGCGAGATAAACGCCCTGTACAAGCAACTGAACGAAGTACCGGATCCGGAAAAGATTACGGAGTGGATGGCCACCGGCACCCCGGTCCTGAACGCCTTGAATACCCGTTATGTGATACTGGACGGCAACTATCCGCCGCTGTACAACGAAGCAGCTGGCGGAGCGGCATGGTTTGTAGATTCAGTGGTAACGGCCTCAACGCCTGAAGAGGAGATAGAGCTCATAGGCAAGGTTGATCTACGCCGCCAGGCCGTAGTAAGAGATGCCCGGTCGCAGCCGGGCATGACAGGAGAGTCGCAGCCGGGCATGACGGATGGCTCTGCGGCAAGCGTCATCCCCGGACAGGATGGCTCTGCGGCAAGTGTCATCCCCGGCTTGACCGGGGATCTTATCGAGATGACCTCCTACGCCCCTAACGAGCTGCATTACAAGTATTCCGCTGGCAGCGAGCGCCTTGCAGTCTTCAGCGAAATCTACTACCCCAACGGCTGGCACGCCACCGTTGACGGGCAGCCCCTGGAACTTCTCAGGGCCGACTGGGCCCTTCGCGCCGCCCTCCTTCCGGCAGGTGAGCACGAGGTTGTAATGACCTTCCTTCCTGATAGTTATCGCATCGGCGCAAGGGTGTCGGCCATTGCTTCCATCGCACTTTTGGTGCTGCTGGCGCTCTCCATCGGCCTGCTTATTATGGGAAAAAATAAGAAAAGACATGTTGAATAAAACCGAAATCCTTCAGTGGCTGCAGGAAGTGCAGCATCCCGGTAAGGGTGATAAGAATATCGTTGAATTAGGCATGGTGGACTCCGTGGAAATCCTGGACGAAGCCATCTGCGTAACCCTTGCCTTCCCTAAAAGGCCCGATCCCCTGCGCAATTACCTCATCGGCGCTGCTCAGGCCTGCGTCTATCGGCACGCTCCCGGCGGCACCGAGGTTGAGGTGAAGACCATAGTCAAGGAGCCCGCCAAGCCCTCCAAAGGCCCGGAGTTCAACCTGGAGCAGCTTAAGGAAGTGAGCAATATCATCGGCATAGCTTCCGGAAAGGGCGGCGTAGGCAAAAGCACTGTCACTGTGAATCTTGCGGTTGCCCTTGCCCGCCTCGGCTATCGCGTAGGCGTTGCCGATGCCGATGTTTACGGCCCCTCCATCCCCACCATGACAGGCACCCAGGACGCCCAGATCGGCATGGCGGGGGAGGACGAGAACAACGCCCTCTTCGTTCCCGTGGAGAAGTACGGGGTGAAGTGGCTCTCAATCGGCCATGTTTCCGGTGAGGGTCAGGCACTTATATGGCGCGGGCCCATGGCGACATCGGCCCTTAAGCAGATTATTCTGCAGACCCTGTGGGGGCCGCTGGACTACCTTCTCATCGACATGCCTCCGGGAACGGGCGACATCCATATCTCCCTAATCGGTGACGTGCCCATGACCGGCGCGGTGATAGTCACCACCCCTCAGGCGGTGGCCCTTTCCGACGTTCTTCGCGGCGTGAACATGTTCCGCAATCCGCAGGTGCAGAAGCCTATCATCGGCCTGGTGGAGAACATGTCCTGGTTCACTCCGGCTGCCCATCCAGACGAGAAGTACTACCTCTTCGGCCGTGATGGCGGCGTGCAAATGGCTCATAATCTGAATATTCCCTTCCTCGGCCAGATTCCATTGGTGCAGGATATCCGCGAAAGTGCCGACGAAGGCACCCCCGCTGCCCTCCTGGACCGCCCCGACTCCGCCGCCTTTCTGGACCTTGCCCGTCGCATCGCCTCCGCCTAACCTCGACACGCAAATATCTGACTATCAGCGTATAATGAAAATCAAGTGTGGCAAAAAGTCACACTTGATTTCTGTAAGTAACTGTGGTGCAGTTGTTTATGTGCCACGCTATTTGGCGAAGGTAAGCTCGCCTATGATGTTGGTGGCGCCGCCGTATTTTTCCACCAGCCAGAGGACGTAGCGGATGTCCACGCAGATGCAGCGCTGGAGGTCGGGCTCGAACATTACGTCGGAGCTCATGCTCTCCCAGTTGCCGTCGAAGGCCAGGCCGATAAGCTCGCCCTTGGCGTTGAGAACCGGCGAACCGGAGTTACCGCCCGTGATGTCGTTGTTGGTGAGGAAGCAGGTGTGCAGGGTGCCGTCTTTGTCGGCCCAGCGGCCGTAGTCACCCGCGAGGAGCAGCTGCTTGATACCGGCAGGGAGGATGAATTCGGGGTTGGAAGGGTCTTCCTTCTCCAGGAGGCCTTTGGCGGTAGTGAAGTGCAGGTACTTGAGACCGTCTTTGGGGCTGTAAGGCAGCACTTTACCGTAGGTGAGGCGCATGGTGGAGTTGGCGTCGGGGTACAGGGCCTTGCCTTTCTGCCATTCAAGCAGCGCGGCGGCGAAGCGCTTGCGGGCCTTGTCGAACTTGCTCTGGGCGAGAGGGTCGCTGTAAAGGGCCATGTATTTGCCCATGAGCACCTCCATCGTGGCGCCGGCAAGCTGTGCGGCAGGGTCGGAAATAAGCTGCTCGGCAGTGGCTTCCTGCATCTTCTGGGCCGATACATACACGCTCTGCCCGAAGAGTTTGTCAACATAAGCGGGGATGTCCATGGTGGCGAAGTCCTCGCCCGGGATATTGAGATAATCCTCAGGAGCGGCGATCTTGCGGTAGTGCTCCAGCATGGCAACGGCCTCTTTGCGGTCCACCGCTTCCACATAGTCGCGATAGGCGGGCAGAAGCTGCTTCTTGGCTTTCTCAAGGGCTGCTGCGGTGTCTTTGAGCTCGCGGAGGGCACGGTCGGCCAGTTGGCTCATGCGGTTTGCAAACTGCGTAAGCTCAATGTTGTAGGGGGCTTCCACAAGCTTGTTCAGCGCCTGGTTGCCGGCTTTGGTGGCAGCCACATGCTTGGCGATATCGGCCACGGGGTCGCCGTAGAGTTTTACGCGCTCGGGGTCGGCCTCAATCCAGGCTTTCAGCGCTGCTTCTTTCTCCTCTTCCCTGCCGATTATATTGAGCGCCTCGAAGGCAAGCTCTTCGCCCTGCCACTTCTTCCAGCCGTTGGCGCTGCCGGCGTATGTGTCGGCATATTTGAGCTGGACTGAAGGGTCGGCGCACATTGCTTCCCACATGATGTCCTGGCGGACTGTGCGGGCGTCGATGCGGATGCGGTTGCTCTCGATCATGTCCTTGAGCTGAGCGGCGGTCTGGTAACGCTGCGTGCGGCCGGGGTAACCCATCACCATGGCGAAGTCGTTCTCCTTGACGCCGCCGGTGGCGATTTTAAGGCTGCGGGCGGGTTTGTAGGGGACGTTGTCGGCGCTGTAGGCGGCAGGCATGTTGTCGCTTCCGGCATATACGCGGAACATTGAGAAGTCGCAGGTGTGACGGGGCCACATCCAGTTGTCGGTTTCGCCGCCGAATTTGCCCATCGATGCCGGGGGAGCGCCTACGAAGCGCACGTCGGTGTAGGTGCGATAGACAATGAGGTAATGGATGTTGTTGTTATAGAAACCGGTCACCTGGACGCGGCAGCCGGGGTTGGCCTCCTGGGCCTGCTTTTGCAAATCCTCGGCCTTTACGCCTTTGTTTTCAATGGCGTCGGTCACGTCCTCCATGCTCACGAGGAAGGTGACGCTGAGCCCCGGGCAGGGGATTTCCTCGGCGAAGCTTTTTGCCCAGTAGCCGTCCATGAGGTAGTTGTGTTCGTCGGTGGACAGGCCCTGGATGCTGCTGTAGCCGCAGTGGTGGTTGGTAACCAGAAGTCCCTGGGCCGATATCATCTCTCCGGTGCATCCGCCGCCGAAGTGGACGATGGCGTCTTTGAGGGAGGTCTTGTTGATGTTGTAGATCTCGTCGGGGCTGAGCTTGCAGCCGCTGGCCTTGAGGTCTTTCCCGTTGAGCTGTTTCAGAAGCGGCAGAAGCCACATTCCTTCGTCGGCAGCAGCGGTGAAAGTCACTGCAAGTGCTGCCAGAAAAGTAAGAATACGTTTCATGCTATTATATTGTTTGTACAAATGTAAACAAAATCCATGTAATAGCAAAGATTCTTCGCTTCGCTCAGAATGACAAAGGGGACGCTCAGAATGGCAAGCGGGACGCTCAGAATGACAAGCGGGGGATTATTTGTCATTCTGAGGAGCGAAGCGACGAAGAATCTCTTTTCAGAATGTGAAGCGGTAGCCGAAGCTTAGGTCGAAGGCAAGCGGACGCTGAGTGTAGATGGATTCCACATTGCCGCTTCCTGCTAAGTGCCAGCTTAGGCCGGGCTGCACAAAGAGGGCGCCGTATCGGAAAAGCTGATACTGCACGCCCAGGCCGGCGGTCAGCGACCATTGGAAGTCCTTGGCCTCGACGAAGTCAAGTTGCCTTGAGGCCGGCATTTCGCCCACATACGAATTCGTCCACACATTTGAGCCGATGGCGGTCTCAAACATCGGCCCTGCTTCGGCGATTATGCTTAAGCGCTTGAATTCGAGGGCTTTAAATTGAATGGTAAGGGGCACGCCCAGATAGTGAAGCTGACGGGTGGTGAGCGTGCGGGTCTCTCCCGACACAGTCGAATACTCCGACTGCAGGAGCGAATAACTGATGCCGCTGCCTATGCTCCACCTCTGACTGAACGGATAGGATATGCCAAGCTGTACCCGGAACAGTTGCCGATGCCTGGCCTCGGTGGAACTTTCACGGTTTCTGCTCAGCATTGGAACTGTGATTTCTCCGTCCTCGCCGGATTTGGTGCTCATCGCCATGCCCGGATTATACGGCACCCCGTACCCCTGGAAAAGCTCATTTGCCGCCTGTGCCAGATAATTGCCGGAAGACAGCCGCAGCTGTATTCTCCTTGCCGATGCGGGCTTTTTACGGGCCGTACTCTCAAAGCTTGGCCGGACGGGAGTCTCTTTTTCAGGCTTCGATGGTTGGTCATTCTTTGAAGGGCCTTCCTGATTGACTTCGGGCTCTGAAGTTTTGTCGGTCTTCGGCTTATCTTCCGAAAGCGCCTCAGTACCAGCTTGTTCGTCAGGTTGAGGCGTCGCCTCCTGCTCCGCCGTCGTTTTCTCGGCGGCCTTTGTTGCAGGGATTTCAGGCTGCGCGTATCGGCCCGGCTCCGCCTCTGTTACGGGAGCATCGGCCTCAGTTTTTTCCCGGAGAGTTTCTGCAATCATGGTTTCCGGGACGGAGGAAACTGTTGCAGGCTGGGCAGCCGGCTTCCAAAGGAACACGGCTAAAACCACGGCAGCAGCGGCCGACAGGATGCCGCCGCCGATCCACCAAAATGCCGCCATGCGCTTTTTACGCCCGGCCATGCCGTCAAGGACTGCGTCCCACAGCCCTTCCGGAGCGCTTTCCTCATAGTCCTCAAGGAGGGAGGGAAGCTTGTCTGTCCAGTCTTTACTCATGTTCCTTCAAATACTGTTTAATTTGCTTTTCCAGCTGCGCCCTCGCGCGGAAATACTGCGAGGCCGACGAATTCTCCTTTATTCCGAGGAGCGAAGCGATTTCCTTATGTGATTTCTTTTCGAATACGAAGAGGTTGAAGACGGTTCTGTATCCGTCCGGAAGTTCCCTGATGAACCCGTGCAGCACTTTTGCTGGAAGGCGCTGCAGCTGAGGCGTTTCCTCGTCCTCACAGACATCGGGAAGATCTTCCACGAAGCTTAGTTTTCCGTGCTGCCTCAGGCTTTTGAGCGCCGTGTTCACAACAATGCGCGAAGCCCAGGCTTTCAGGCTGCCTTCGCCCCTGTAACTGAACTTGTAGATTGCGCCGTAAATGCTTATCAAAGCCTCCTGCAGTACATCTTTGGCACTGTCGGCATCGGTGATGTATCGGGTGCAGACAGCGGTGAGAAAGCCGGCGTAGCGCTCGTAGAAAAGGCGCATGGCGTCGGCTTTGCGGCTGCGGAACAGGTTCAGAAGCTCCTGCTCACTGCCTGCTGCGGAAACGGAAAGTCTTTTTTGCAGGTTCTCCGGCACTGCTCTGCCATTTAAGTGTAAGGGTTACATAGTCTCCGCCGGTGGAAGGGAGGCTGTTTATGTCAAAGTAAACAAGGGCATCGGCCTTCTTGGAGGGGGTGTCGCCGTTGCTGCTGTGGCAGAACCACAGCTCGTAGGGATTGTCGGGATTCTTTCCGCTGACCAGCCTGAGCGAGTGCTCCACGTCGCCTTCCCCCCACCAGGTGGAATAGTGGACGGTGAGGAAGCCGTCTTCCACACTGGTCATCCAGTCGGAGAGGATATCGGCCGCGTCTGAATTGCCGTCCCAGTCGTCGGCCTTTACCAGCTCGCCTTTTTCGAGATAGTCCATCCAGAGCACGTCGCAATAGTCGTTCGGGTACACCTTGAGCCCGCAAATTATGCGCTGCAGGCCGTTGTAGGGCTGGTTGTAATTAGTGGGAATAAGCTGCGTATCGTCGTCCAGCTGGAAGAAAACTTCGCCTGACGAGTCTTGCTTCACCGTCACAATCGCGTTGTATTCAGTGACATCGGCCGATGATGCTCCTTCCCATATTCCGCCTCCCTTGGAGCAGCTCCAAAGCAGGGAAATGGAAACAATGCCATATAACAATCTCTTGTACACCATATCTTAAATCCAAATAATGTAGAAATCTTGCACGAAAATAAAAAAACAACAATATCCATGCAAGATTTAGCGGAAAAAGGATTATATTATCGGACCAAACGAAAATCGACAATGAAAAAGCAAATTCTTCTTTTTGCCGGAATTATTCTTCTTGCCACAGCTTGCAGCATGGGTGGAGTTTATTACGATTCTTACATTTCGGGGAACGCCAAAGAATCCGCTACCGGGGAGATAGTTGCTCCGCCCCAAGGCGGCGACAGTTTTGAAGAAATAAAAGAAAATCAATTCGTTAAAGTGGCCGATGAGCCTCTTTCAAGCTTCTCGGTCGATGCCGACGGTGCCGCCTATGCTTACATGCGCATGTGCATCGGCAGGTCTATGCTGCCGCCCAAGAACTCCGTCAGAATAGAGGAATACCTCAACTATTTCACCTTCGACTATGCTGACCCTTCCGCCTCTTCGGGTGAGATGCTGGCCATCAATGCCGAGGCCGGCCCCTGCCCGTGGAACCCGGCCCACAAGCTGCTTCGGCTGGGCCTCAAAGGGAAGAGCCTGAGCGAAGACCAAATCCCCGACGCCAACTTCATTTTCCTCGTTGACGTGTCCGGTTCGATGTACGGGCCCGACCGTATCGACCTTGTAAAAAGCGGACTTATAAACATGGTTGACTACATGCGTCCCCAGGACCGCATCGCCATCATAACCTACTCCGGGCACGTGGAGAAGACCTTGGAATCCACGCTTGTCGGCAAGGGGGCCGATGATATAAAATCGGCCATTAAGAAGCTTCAGGCCAGTGGTTCCACTGCCGGCGGCGAAGCCATGAAGATGGCGTACGATGAAGCGATGGCGCATTATTCCGAGAATGCCAACAACCGCATAATCATGTGCACCGACGGCGATTTCAACGTAGGAGTGTCTTCGACGGATGCGCTGGTGGAGATGGTGGAAGGCTATCAGAAAAAGGGTATATACCTCAGTATCATGGGCTTCGGCTCGGGTAATTTCCAAGATTCCCGCATGGAAAGCCTCTCCAATCACGGGAACGGCACCTACACCTACATAGACTGCGAAGACGAGATGATGAAAGTGTTCGTGACCGAGCGCAGCAATTTCTACAGCGTCGCCAACGACACCAAATGCCAGGTGCGCTTCAATCCCGAGGTTGTGGAAAGCTATAGGCTCATCGGCTATGAAAACCGCGTAATGTCCAGCGAGGAGTTCGAAGACAGCAACAAAGACGCCGGCGAGATTGGCGCAGGCCAGACGGTCACCGCCCTTTATGAGATTGTGCCTGTGCAAGATGCTCCCGCCGCCTCCCCGGCCACTTTTGAGACTCGCTACAAACTGTCCTTGAAAGATGCCGACAGCCGTTCGCTGGTGCTGGAAGTGCCTGCAGCGTCCGAAAAAGGTTCCCTGAACCTTGACTTTGCCGCCGGCGTGGCCGCTTACGGAATGTGCCTGATGGAATCTGAATTCAAAGGCGAGGCCAGCCTGTCAATGGCCAAAGAACTGGTGATGGGCGCAGCCGGTCAGGACAGCTTCCGCAAGCAGCTGGTGGGGCTGATAGAAAAGGCCGCGGGGCTTGAAAGCCGTTAGAAAAGGCTGGGTTCCAGCTCTTTAACGTGAAATGATTTCCGGTGCCATGGGGTATATCCGTGGCGCCGGATTGCTTCTATGTGCTCTGGAGTAGGGTAGCCCATGTTCCGCTCCCATCCGTACTGGGGGTATTCCAGGGCCAGCCGGCGCATGAAATCGTCCCTATAAGTTTTTGCCAGCACCGACGCCGCTGCGATGCTCGCATAGGTGGCGTCCCCGTGCACCACCGTGCGGTAGTCCTTGAAACCATACGGGCCGAAAGGGCGGAACTTGTTCCCGTCGATGAGAAGGAACTCCGGCGCCGGGGTCAGCCGCAATACAGCTCGCTGCATGCCGGTGACCGACGCCCAAAGGATGTTGATCTTGTCAATCTCCTCTGCCGATACGGCCTCCACAGCCCAAGCCACCGCTTCCTGCTCGATGATAGGCCTAAGCTCCTCGCGGGCCTTTTCGCTCATCTGCTTGGAGTCGTTCAGAAGCGGGTGATGGAAATCGGCCGGAAGGATGACAGCGGCGGCATATACCGGCCCCGCCAGCGGTCCCCGGCCCGCCTCGTCGCAGCCGGCTTCCAGGCGGCCCGGCTCCAAATATGCTTTCAACTGCGGTTTCATCATTGCAAATTTCGTTAACTTTGTGAAAATTTACAAACGATGTCAGGAATTAAAGAAATGCCTTTTTGGAAGTGGGCTTTGCTGCTTATTGCTGGCCTTTTCCTGTCGGTGCTGCTTTATGGCGCCGCTTCTATGGTTGATTTTATACACGTATGGTGGATTCACGCTGCAGTCACCATTGTCATAGCGGCGGCCATGCTCTGGCTGTATGCTATAGTGGCCAAAGGCTTCGAAGGCCGATTCCCACAAGACCTGCCCATTGGCAAGCTCGCTCCGCACATGGGCCTTGGCCTGGCTTTCGGTCTGGGATATTTCGTCATTGTCACGGGCATAATGGCCCTTACCGGCTGTTATAAGATTGAGAGTTGGGGAGCGGACTGGATGGCAGTCGGCCGTGCTTTCATGATGTTTCTTATCGTGGCCATAGGGGAGGAGATAATCTTCCGCGGCGTCCTGTTCCGCTGGGTGGACGAAAAGTGGGGCTTCCCTGCCGCCATGGTGTCGTCGGCCTTTCTTTTCGGGCTTGTGCATATCACTAATCCGGGCGGCACGCTTTGGGCATCGATAGCCATCGCCATCGAGGCTGGCCTTCTTCTTGGCGCAGCTTACAAATGGTCCGGCACTCTTTGGTTGCCGATAGGCATCCACTGGGCCTGGAATTTCGCCCAGGGCAATATTTTCGGCTTCGCGGTTTCCGGAAACCAGGCGGGAGACAGCATCATCGTATCGCAGGTGGACGGCCCTGCATGGCTCACCGGCGGCGCCTTCGGTGCCGAAGCTTCCGTAATCGCCGTAGTCGTCGGCGCGCTGGCATCGGCCTGGTTTATTTGGCAAGTTTCCCGCCGGAATCATTGATTTTGAGTTAAAATTCCGTATATTTGCAAGCTACCGCGATTAAACGCAAAAACACTATAATTTACAATGAAAGCTTACACAACCAAAAACATCCGCAACATCGTCCTTATCGGCGCACCCCGTAGCGGTAAAACCACCCTCTCCGAGGCTATGCTCTTCGAAGGCAAGGTCATCGACCGCCGCGGCACTGTGGAAGACAAGAACACCGTCTCCGACAATACCGAATTCGAGCAGACCAACCAGAAGTCCATCAACGCCACTCCTCTGTACGCAGAGTTCGGCGGCTGCAAGATCAACTTCATCGACGCCCCCGGCTCCGACGATTTCTCCGGCGGCGCCCTGTCCGCTTTCAAGGTCGTTGACGCTGCCGTGATGGTTATGAACGGCACCGCCGGCATCGAGGTGGGTACCACCCTTTTCGCCCGCTATGCCGATCAGTACGGCGTTCCCATGGTAATCGCAGTCAACCAGCTTGATCACGACAAAGCCAACTGGGACGGCGTGCGCGCCGCTATCGCCGAAGAATTCGGCAAAAAAGCCGCTCTGTGCCAGTTCCCGGTAAATCCCGGTCCCGGCCTGGAAGGCTTTGTGGATGTTATCACAATGAAGTTCTACAATAAGAAGAACGAAGAGCAGGACATCCCCGCAGCTTATGCCGACGAAGCAGAAGAACTCCGCTCCGAACTCATGGAAAAAGCCGCCGAAGGCTCCGACGAGCTCATGGAGAAATTCTTCGAGACAATGGAACTGACTACCGACGAGATCCGCGAAGGTCTCCGTCTTGGCCTGCAGAAGGGTGAAACCATCCCCGTTTTCTGCGTAGCCGCCAAGGAAGACGCCGGTGTAAAGCGCCTCATGGAGTTCATCGTGAACGTGGTTCCTTCACCGGAAGGCAAGGAAGAGCCCACAGTTGACGGCGGTTCCATCAAGTGCGATCCTGCCGGCCCCGTGGCCCTGTTCATTTTCAAGACCTCGGTCGAGCAGCACCTCGGAGACGTTTCCTACTTCAAGGTAATGAGCGGCACCCTCAACGAAGGCGCCGACCTCGTGAACCCCGAAACCGGCAACAGTGAGCGCCTGAGCGCCATCTACGCCGTGGCTGGCTCCAAGAAGGAAAAGGTTTCCTCCATCTGCGCCGGTGACATCGGCTGCGTCATGAAACTCAAAGCAGGAAAGACCGACGTCACCCTCGCCCAGAGCGGCGTAGAGGCCGTCAAGCACATGGTCTTCCCCGATGCCAAATACCGCTGCGCCGTAAAGGCAGTTGACAAGAACGACGAAGCCAAGGTAGGCGACGCCCTCAACAAGATTGCTGCCCAGGATCCCACCATCATCGTGGAATACTCCAAGGAACTGCGCCAGACCATCCTCTCCGGCATGGGCGAGCAGCACATCAACTACGTAAAGTGGAGACTCAACAACGAGTTCAAGCAGAATGTCGAATTCTACGCTCCCAAGGTTCCTTACCGCGAGACCATCACCAAGATTGCAACCGCTCAGTACCGTCACAAGAAACAGTCCGGCGGCGCAGGTCAGTTCGGTGAGGTTCACCTGCTGGTATGCCCTTACGTTGAAGGTCAGGAAGCTCCCAAGAACTTCAAGATCGACGGCAAAGACGTCGTATTCAACTTCAAGAGCCAGGAAATCACCGACCTCGAGTGGGGCGGCAAGCTGGAGTTCTACAACTGCGTCGTAGGTGGTTCCATCGACCTTTCCTTCATGCCCGCCATCATCTAGGGTATCAAGAGCTAGATGGAAGAAGGCCCTCTCACCGGTTCCTTCGCCCGTGACATCCGCGTCTATGTTTACGACGGTAAGATGCACCCGGTGGACTCCAAGGAAATC
>JAFUVU010000069.1 GCA_017477465.1 Bacteroidales bacterium | reverse complement strand
TGAAGATGTCAGGCAACCAGCTTTGATTCCTTCTAATCGTAGGTAACATAACAAAATCATTTTAAACATTCTTCGGTTTCGGGTCCTTACGTGGCCTTCCGTCCGGGTTCCTCATCGGAACGCCTAAGGATATTGCAAAGCTGGGACCAGTGCCCGGATGATTGACTTTTTGTCACCATGGAAGTGCCAAATAGTCCATTTTGTGGACAGATTGTCCAGGTATAGGGAAATGCTCCGATGCTGCCTCCTTCATCGGATGGTAACGTTGGTGGCCCCCATGGGGCCGAAGGTATAGGAGCAGCTGAGGGCGAAGACCTCGTCCAGCTCCTTGCGGATGGCCTGCGCCAGGATGCCATTCCCTACTCCGTGGATGAAAACGATGCGTTTGCCTTTGTGCTTAAGGTTCTGCCTCAAAACCTGCCGGAAATAGTTCATCTGGAAGTCCAGGGCGGCCCATTCAGGGATACCGTCGCTTCCGGGGATGCGCTCGATGTGGAGGTCTACGGTGAGGTCCGACAGCGGGTCTTCGCTGCGAAGGGGCTCATCGGCAGATTTCTTCGTAGAACGGGATGGAATGGCAGCACGAAGCTTGCGGTCCTCATCGGCATTGATGGGAATGAACTCGCTGCGGACAGCACGGATGGTGAGGCCGTCCAGTTCGAGCTCGTAGAAGTCCTTCCCGAAGCCGACGATGGTGGCCGTGTCGTTGGTGTCCATCATCCGGACCTTCTGGCCCTTGAAGAGGCCTTCGTTGCGGGCATATTCTTCCTTCTTGGAGCGGAGTTCGACGCTGCGTTTGCGCGGCTGGTTCTGCACGGGAGCCTTATCGGGCTCCGGTGAAAGGCTTTTCTTGATGACCCGAAGGTCCTTGAGGTCAGTGAGTTTCATTCTTAATGGCTGAGTTTCGTGTAAATCACCGGACTTCCAGCCGGGGTTTCACCGGATCTGTCAGGTGATAGATATGGTCGCGGTCCACGGCGGTACATAATGATAAGGTTGGTCGGCGAAACGAATTCAACATTCTCTTTAAGAAGGATTTCCTCACCGGTTGAAAGCCGATAGATGGATTTCTGGAAGTTGGCCTTGCCGAAGTTGACGGCCGCCTCCAGGGAGTCCTCCGGGAAGAGGCGGACGCTGTCGAAGTAATAGAGACTGTCCGAGGTGTCCAGCCATCCGCCTACAAAGCCCTCATGGGCCGTGGCATGGCTTACCACTGCGTCCAGAGCCTCCCTGCCGTGACTGTTTTGTGTGGCGGCGTAAGCGACGCTGATCCCTTCAATGGGTTCGGTCAAGGTGCGGATATCCAGCGTGAACCCGTCCGGATGCGTCTGGCTGAAGGTCCAAACGGCATCTGCGAGGCTGGCCTTGGAAAGGCGCCTGGGCGTCCCGCAGGATTGAAGGAGGCTCAGGAGCAGAAAGATAGTGATGATATGCAGGAAACGAGTCATAGCCTGAGTTGTGCGAGAAAGTGGTGTAAGCGTTACCACGTTTTTGCAAGTTCAAGGCCTTCTTCTATTGTTGAACTGATTTGCTCTCTCAGTTCTTCTTCCGAAAGGTAATCGGTGTTGTGCACGTCCAGGACGGTCATTTCTCCCAGATTCCACAGTGCTCCCAAAGCCCTGAGGTAAGGCGAGCCTTGGTCCAGAAAACTTCCCGTGGGAATATCCATTCCCCGGGTTGTAATGTACAGCACCTTGGGTGCTTTGCAGAGGCCTACGCAGGTTTTGCCGTTATCCGTAAAGGTAATGTCGAAAAGTGATGTCTGTTCGAAAAAGCACTTCAGCACTGCTGGGAAACTCATATCCCAGAAAGGAGCGGCTATCATGATGCGATCGGCTTTGGCAATTGTCGTAGCTGCCTCTTTTGCCCAAGATGGGATTTCTCCAAGGCCGCGTTCCGCAAACAGGCCGGGACTCAAAGGGACGATGTCCATCTCCGGAAGGTCGTACCGGATGACGTTGTATCTTTTGGACAGAGCCTCAATGATGGGCTCGGCAATCCGCAGGGTACGGGAGTCTGTCTGACGCACACAGGCGTCGATGACTACAAGGGTTTTCATTTCTTGTAGCCGTCTTTGGTGATAATGGGTTTGCCGTCTGAATCCAGCAGCGGAGTGAGGCCGCCGCCGTAACCACGGTGAACAAAGAGATAGTTCACGCCCGTTTCCTTGTCGACGATGACGATGGCGTCGGTCGCAAAGCTGACGCCTTCCTTTTCCTTGATGTCAAATCTGTCTTTTGCCATGATGTGATGAATTAGTCCCCAAATTTAATCATTTTCTGTGAGATTAGAGCCGGACAGGCGGACTTGTCCCGTCCCACAAAGGAAGTGGGACGGGTGGGACAGTGCGGGACAATTAGTCCAACCCATCGGCTTTGTTTCATTGAATGATTGAAACATATGGAACAGAAAAATCAACTTATAGAATCATCATCTTGTTCACTTGCGAAATCAGTTCGGCGGTGTTGGATACGTCGAATTTTACGAGCAATTTCTTACGATACCACTTGACGGTTTCGGGGCTAAGACCCAGTGCGCCGGCAATTTGTGGTGTGGTGTAGCCCTTGGTGAGAAGGTCAAGGATTTCTTTCTCGCGCTCGGAAACCTGCGGCAGGGTTTCACTGGATGTGGGCTGCCCTATTTCCAGGATAGTCTCTTCCAGGACGGCCGATACCGCGGCTGGCGCCGTTTCATCGGCCTTCTCAGAAGCCTTTTTCCGGAGGGAGAAAACGAGGCCCGCGGCTGCAAGCACAAGCGCCACCAGCACCCCCGTGATGCGTCCCAGTTGCAATTTTTGCCGGGAAAGCACCTCCTTCATGACGTCCAGGTTCTCCGTTCTGAATTCCGGCGAAAAGTCCGGATGGGCGGCGTAATAGGCATCGGCCTTCCTGAGATACGACAGGGATTTCCGGGTACGGCCTTTTTCTTTGAAGTACCTTCCGTAGCCCTTCCACGCCTGCACTATCATAAGGGAATCACCGGAGGATTCCGCAAAAGCCATAGCCTTGTCATATTCGGTCCTGGCCTTTTTGAGGTCTCCCTCGTCCATCCAGGTTTCACCCATATTGTAGTGGAGGACGGAGTTACTCTCGTTCCAGCCGTATTTTTCAAAGATGACGCCGGCCTTCCCATACCACTGCATGGCCTGCGGGATTGAATCCATCATATTGTAAAGATTGCCGATAGAGCCGTAAAGGGCCGAGTAATAGTCGTCAATCTCTCTTTCCGTGTATCCTTCCTGGTTGGTGGGGGAGGTGGCGCCGGCGGCCATTGCGTCCACGGCGGCAAGGGAAGCCAGATAATAGACGCGGGCGCTGTCATACTGTTCCCGGCCATAATAGATTTGGCCGATATAGCGGTAGGCGTCGGAATCGGCCGCATACCATCCGCGGGGCCTGCTTATGGAAAGGGCCTTGCGGGCATAGAAAAGGCTCTTTTCCCCGTTGAGGACGTTATAGCCAAGCATAAGGTCACGGTAGGCACGGTTGAGCTTTACAAGTTCTTCATCCGAGGCTTTGTCCACGGCGTCCGGAGTCCAGCGCGCTACTGCCCTCTCCAGGGAGTCAAGGTTATGACCGCGGTGGTCGTTGTAGGCGTAAATCTGCATGCCCGACAAAAGTGTCAGCAGCAATATGATACCGATTTTTCTCATGATGACAAAGATAGCAAATAAAAACCTACCATTTTCAACCCCTTAGGGTGGAGTGCGCCACCCGAAAGGGTGGTGTTTAAGACGTTGAAATAGACGAAATTTGCAAAAAAGAAAACCACAAATGGGCGAAAGCACAGCAAATAACATCAAACTGACCCGGCGGGAAATGTCCATCCTGCAGGAAGTTGCCATCGGCCGGACCACTCCGCAGATTGCGGCAGACCTTGGGCTTAGCCCGGAAACCGTGAAGTGGTACCGGAAACAGCTGCTGGTCAAATTTTCGGCCACCACCTCCGCCGAGGTCGTCAGGAAAGCAATTGTGAACAATATCCTATAATGCCATGAAAAGACTATTTGCTATTTCAATCGTTGCGCTGCTGGCGCCTTGCTTTGCCGCAAATGCGCAGAATTTCCTTGACAGACTCAAGGACAGGGCGAAGGATGCCGTGGAACAAAACATCGGCAATAAAGTAGAGAAGGGCGTGAACGACCTTCTTGACGGAAATTTCGGCAAAAAGAAGGACAAGAAGGATAAGAAGGCCGATGAATCCGCCAAGCAGGAGGCCAGCGGCACCTGGACCTGCGAAGAATGCGGCAAAACCGGCAATACCGGAAAGTTCTGTGCCGATTGCGGCGCAAAGAAGCCCGGCGCTTCTGAAGCTCCCGCTGCAAAACCCGCCGCCAGCGCTGCCTGGACCTGTGAAGAATGCGGTAAAACCGGCAACACAGGCAATTTCTGCGACGACTGCGGCGCCAAGAAGCCCTCTGGAGAAGCCGCTCCTGCCCCCAAGCCCAAAAAGCAGGTGGAAACCGCTTATGCAAAGAGTGACTTTGTCCCGGGAGACGAGATTTTCTATGAGGATACTTTTGAAAATGAGCAGCTTGGAGAGTTCCCGTCACAGTGGGATTTGATGTCAGGTTATGCCGAAGTGGGATCCGTGGGAGGACGCAAGGTGATTGCCTTTACGGACGACGGTTTTGCCGAAATTCAGCCCCTGATGAATGACCAGCAGCATTTCCTCCCGGATGTATTCACCCTGGAATTCGATGTGTATTATGAGATAGGTGACGATTTGGGCGGGGACGAACTGGAAATCGCCTTCGGCAACCCGGGACTTCCCAACTGGAACGGCCGCGTCGAATATGTGGTTGTCTCGTTCCGCGAAGACGGCTACTCCCGCTATGGCTGGACTGTCCAAAAGCCTACCGGGGGAGATGATATTACCGGCGAAAAGTATATGAGCATTGGCGAGAGTGACTCACCTCTGAAGGATGGCACCTGGAATCACTTCGCCTTCTCGTTCAACAAGCGCGCTTTCAAGGGCTATGTGAACGGCGTGCGGGTAATGAGCATTCCCACCGCCAAAGTGCCTTCGCATTTCTGGTTCAATCATGGCGGCCAGTACAAATATGCCTGCATCTCCAACGTCCGCTTGGCAAAGGGTGCCGTTCCGCTATATGACCGCCTCTCTTCAGACGGCAAGATCATCACCTATGCCATCACGTTTGAGACTGGGAAGGCTGATCTTAAGCCTGAGTCCATGGTGGAGATCAACCGCATAGCAAAACTTATGCAGGAGAACCCCGGCCTTGAGTTCGAGGTCCAGGGCCACTGCGACGCCACCGGCTCCGACAAAGTGAACGATCCTCTGTCCCAGAAGCGTGCGGAGGCCATTGTGACAGCTCTGGTAGAGCAGGGCATTGCCCAGGCCCGCCTTACCCCTGTTGGCAAGGGTTCGCATGTTCCCATCGCATCCAACAGCACTGACGAAGGCCGCGCCAAGAACCGTAGAGTAGAGTTTGTGAAGAAATAATTGTCATTTCGAGCGAAGTCGAGAAATCTCAAAACATCATGAAAAAGATAATCATTACCCTTTTCGCCCTGGCCCTCATCTGCGGCCAGGCCCAGGCCCAGAGTTTCCTTGACAAGATCAAGCAGAAAGCAGAAAGCGCCATTGGCGGTTCACTTGGTGAAACCATGCAGGGAATGATCCCTGAAGGAATGTCCCAGATGGCCGGTCAGGATAACGATGATCCCAATTCCGTCAATGTCGTCACCGGAGAGCAGGCCCTTCCTCCAAAGCGTGCCAGCACCTTTGGCTGGGACGGCCCGGTTACCCCTTCATCGGCCAAATTCCCCATTCCTCTTATGAATGAATTCCCTGCGGTGCCCAGCGCCCAGGAACTCATTAACCCCGTTGAGGCCAATCAGATAGCTTATTACAAAGCCATCAAGGCCGTCACCATCCGCGCAGAAGAACTCAATGAGGACGCAACCTGCGAGGACGCTGAAACCCTCCTCTGGCGCAAGAAGGCCAACGACGGCCTCAAATCGGCCTTTGGCCTTACAGACGCAGAGGTTGCCATCCTCACAGACGACAATGCTTCAGAGGCAGACAAGGAGCGCGTCTCCCAGAAGATTGAGAAG
The DNA here is from genome assembly GCA_017477465.1 of Bacteroidales bacterium. Taxonomy (GTDB): domain Bacteria; phylum Bacteroidota; class Bacteroidia; order Bacteroidales; family UBA932; genus Cryptobacteroides. The sequence goes on along the minus strand of JAFUVU010000069.1, from coordinate 3,932 downwards.
TCAATCCTTGGAGACCTTGACGTGAGCGCCCTTGAGGCCGATGCCGCCAGATATGAGAATATGAGCGAGGCCGACGCCGTAAAGATGATGTCTGAAAAGTCCCTGGAGTCAACATTCCAGGTTTATGACCGCAATGCTTCCGATATCCGCAAATATACGGGCCTTGAGGTGTCTGAACTGAAGGCCGCCGCCCGTGAGCAGATGACCTCTCCCAACTATATGGAGGCCAGTCCCAAGATGCAGGCCTGCAACAAGAAGATGGAGGCATATCAGAAAGCCCAATCGGCCAAAGATCCTTCCTTCAAGAAGGAGGCCGATGCCTTCCAGAAGCGCTTCATGGAAGAGCAGAAGCTTGCCCAGCAGAAGAGCTCCCGTTCAATGATGGGCGGTATGGGCTCGGCTATGGACATGATGGAAAAGATGAACCAGAAGACCGCCGGCCTTAACGACATGCAGGTCAAGATGTCCAAGTACATGCAGGATATCCAGGCTTGCTATGATCTCAAGGACGCTACGGCCGACGTGAACTTTGCCGCATCCGAGCGCAAGAAACTCATTGAAATCAAGAATAAGATATACCAGACTGAGGATCCTTCCGTTTACAATCCGCTTTACGCCCAGGCCCTGGAGCGCATTATGAGCTATCGTGAGCGCGCTGCAAAGGTGTGGGTAGAGGACGTCCAGAAGCGTTTCAACGCCCGCAAGGAATCCCTTGGAAAGATTATCAAAATCAACCGTCAGGCCATTGAGGACGGCCTTATCCCTGAGTGTGCCCTTTACCGTGAGCCGCTCAACGTTGTTATCCAGGCCGGTGACATCCTGGCCGAGGCTTATAGCGAGTTCCCTTCAGACTATCCCAAGATGTACAAGGAGGAAATCGTGCGTGAGATTAATGTGAGTGCCGCCAAGGTCGGTGGCAAGAGCGTACGCCCATGGTGGCCGGAATTCAGCGTATTTGGTCAGGCCGATTTTGACGCCATCGGCAGCGGCAAGCACATCTACTCAGTGGATGAGTGCGGTAAGGTTTACCACTTCTCCGGCGGAAGCTGGAGCCCCGTTTCTGACGAGGAATTCCAGAAGCTCAACGGCAAGCGCAAGGACGCCTCTTCACCCAAGAGCGCCAGCTGGACCTCCTCTGACGGAAAGCGCAAAGTTTTCTACAATGCCGATGGTGGTTTCCTCCAGATGCCTGAAGGAGACCAGGTATTCCCCACCGCATGGAAGAAGACCGGCAACAAGCTCCAGTGGTACCACGAGGCCACTGAAGACACCGGCAACGGCAACTACAAGTACCAGCTTGTGCTTTGCACCTATATGCTCTAATACTGGCTTTGGCCCTAGTCATACCTGGGAGCGCCTACGATACGTGGCGCTCCTTTGACGTTGACCCCCTGGTGGCGGAGTCCGTGGTGTGGCCGGAAGTGGAACGCTATTCCCGCCTTCAGGACGCACTGGAGACGGCTGCCAACTACGGCACCTACATCACCACGGGCGGAGGGCCGGACTTTTCAATCGGCCTGTTCCAGATGAAACCTTCCTTTGTTGAAGAAATGGAAAAGGCCTGGATGAGAAGCGGCCTTGCCCGGGAGTATGAGCTATGGTTTGACACGGCCGATAATGCCACCGCGCGCCGCATACGCATTTTGCGCTTGCAGAAAGAAGAGTGGCAGGTGATATACGTGGGAGTGTTTTTGAGGCTGCTGTATGCCTCCTACGGCTCCTATAATAAAAAAGGGAAGCGTACTCAGGAAGGTATTGAGACTCTGCCGCTTAAGGAGCAGGTCCGCCTTGCCGCCACCGCCTACAACCGCGGCGTAGTCTGGGCTGCCCCCGGCTACGGAGATTTGGATCGTCTGCGGGAACATGCCTTAGAAAAACACTTCCACTACGCCTTCATCCCCTCGGCCCGCACTAAGCGCTACTGTTACGCCACCCTGGCCTGGAAGCACTATAAAAAGATTTCCCGATGAACTTCCGTCACGTTATTTTGACCGTTTTTGTGCTCTGCGGCGCTTTCTCTGCCGCGGCGCAAACACTGGTGATATATGACGCCCGGGACCTGTTCCCCAAGGACGCTTGGAACCCGCCGTGCAAAGCCGTTTTCACGGAGGATTATTATTACAGTGAGGAGTGGCTGAGCCTTAAGGACCGTATAGACACCTACCTGCTATATCAGACGGCAAAGGAGAATCCGGATTGGATCCCCCTGGCCGATGATGAGTTTCGCCAGAAGATAGAACAGGGTAAGAATATGACCCCGGAAGGCCTTCGCAAGGCCATCTGCCGTCATGCCGTTGGCGGGCGCATGTTCGTCGGGGCCGAGCTTGAGTACCGGGACCGCCTTGTGAGTGTGCGGGAAAAGCCATTCACAGAGGCCGAGGCGTTTGACGGCGTTACGCCTTATGCCAATGCCTGGGGCGTCATGAATGCCAAGGGACAGATGATTATTCCGTTTGAGTATCAGAACTTTGGCTCCAGTTGGAATTCCAATACGGGAGATTATCTTCGCTTTATCATCGGCTACAAACAGGTTTCCGGCACGGCCTCTGACGGGAAGTTTGATGTGGTGCTGTTCCTTCCCAGCGGCAAAAGGGCTACGGACACCAAACTGGACTACGCCCAGATTGAAATGGGTAACGACCCCGATGAGCATCGGCTCATTGTGCGCATTCCCGGCGAAGGCTTTACCATTATGGACGAGTACTGTAACCTCCTAACTACCAGGCGTTATGATGAACTGAAGGCCGCCAAGTTTTATGGCTGGCCCCCGGACCCGCTCTATTGGGCCCGCAAAGGAAAGACATATTATCTGATTGATATCCTCACCGGCCGCGAGCAGGGCTCCTTCACCTTCTCCCGCCGTGACAAGGAGAACATCTTCTTCGATGTTAAAGTAAGCTATTTCAAATAAAACAAACTATTTAAACTAAATAAAAGGAGTACCTCGCGCCTGAAACAGATGAAGTAGAAGTGGCTCTGGAGAAATGCGTTCTTCAGACACTGTCAGATCCCGAGAATTATGGAAATGGTGTGGAAGGTATTGTATTTTAATGGAGGAAGACTTATGAAAAAGATTGTATTTGGATTGGTCGCCGTGGCTGCCCGACTGGTAACCCCAGCCGGGAGTCTTTATGTTGATTAATCGTCCTCACCAACGGGACCGGGAACGAATAGAATATCTTTGGACACCTGGATGCCATATGCGACATCTCTAAACCGGCCTGCCTGTGGGACCAGGATGCCTAAGGAAACGAGTGCCGTGACGTCTCTTTCGGCTGTATCTACTGACACAGAGGCAAGCTTCGCCCAGCTTTTCACTTTCAGCTTTCCGGCATAGCCATCGAGATAGGTGTTAAGCACCTGCTTCTGGCGGTCGCTGATAACATCCTGGGAATGACTCTGCCAGAAGATGGCTTTGTTCAGAATGGACGACAGCATTTCCTCTGCACTCTCAATAGAGCGAATCATACAATCGAGATACCAGTCAATCCAGGCAGTGATGTCCACACTCCCCTTCTGGCAGCGCTCGAGAATGTCATTATACTTGCGTTTCTCCTTATTGATCTGGCGCGAAATGCTGAAATAGCGAAGCGATGTGTTGTCTGCCTGGCTCAGCGCCATATCGGCTATAGCCCGACTGATTCGTCCATTTCCGTCATCGAAAGGGTGAATGCTCACGAACCAGAAATGAGCGACAGCCGACTTAATGTAATCCTTGGGAGTCGAATCGGCATTGAACCAGCCAAGGAACTTCTCCATCTCGCCAGGGACAAGTTCTGCTGCAGGTGCGTGATAATGGACTTTCTCTCGCTCCAAAGTGCCTGAAATGATGTCCATATCATCGACCCTATACTTCCCGACATTGATGACCTCCATACCACTTCTTCCCGTCGGGAAGAGGCAGTTATGCCATCCAAATAGCCGGTCATCAG
>JAFUVU010000059.1 GCA_017477465.1 Bacteroidales bacterium | reverse complement strand
TGGCTTGGAGCGAGGCGTCTCGATGAAATCCTCAACGCTGGTGCCGATGGGGAAGTGGCCGGGATTGGTGAACTCGATGCGGTCGTCAAAGATGGCCACGCTCAGGGATTCGTCCTCGTCCCACCAGCTTCTGTGCGCCAGTAGGTTCAGGACCGTTTCCCTGATGGCCAGGAAGGGGACCGTGAGTGTGTCAATACGCTGGCCGGTTTGGTATAAGGTACCATATAGAATAAAAAAAAGACCCGCCTATTTAAGCATTGTTAAGAGGCTCGGCGAGTTCTAGTGAAGCTAAGATACAACTTTTTTGATTCTTGCAAAAATTTTTCTGCGAAAGACACAAGCGATTCTCCTCTGGCGTATGGCTTTCTGCGTTCCGGGGAGATTCTCTGTTTGTTCGTTTATTTTGGGTTGTTTACTCCCTGTTTCGGTTTAGATAAATTAGTATAATTATTTGTTTTGCAATTAAATAAGTTTATGTATATTTGTATCGAAGCGGTGCTGAAACCGCCCTGAAACTTAACTTGAACTTAAACTATGATCGCACTTCCTTCCATCGCTTTCGGGGGATTCTCTGGGTCGACAAAGGGTGTTATCCAGATACCATTCAATCCAAGGGGTGATGTCTGAGCGCTCCAGCATATCGTAATACTTTTTACTTGCTTAATTGTCTCCGGGAAACGCAACTTGTTATTTCAATTCGAGTTCAGGTAGCTTGGGGACTTCGTGCGGATGAGCTGAACGCCACTTTGCGAAGTTTTCCTCGCCAATAATTTTGCAGAGCTTCTTGTCCTGCTTCTGATTGTATTTCTCAAGTTTAAACTTTAGATTTTTATAATCCGACAGACTTCTTCTATCGCCTTTCTGGCCTCCGGGATGGGGTAGACAGGATATACATGGTTAAGGCCGTCGCCGATGTAAAGCGTCGCATCCTTTCCGGCCTCCTCCAGCAGCCCGTGGAATCTGACCACGTCAGGGTAAAATATTTCGCGGGTTCCGACGAACAGATATACATTGTCAAGGCTTTCGAGCGTGCCGTAAATCGGGCTCAGCCTGTAGTCCTTCAGGTCCTGCCCGCCGGCCCAGCATTTTCCCATCGCCACCAGCCCGTAGGCCGACAGCATGGGGTCGGAAGCCTCGTAGTCGGGAATCTCCGGATTTCCCATGGAAAGGTCCATCCAGGGGGAGAAGGCCACTATCTTTCCCGGCGCGGGAAGGCCGGCCGAGCCAAGATATTCGGCAAAAGCCAGAACAAAGCCTCCGCCGGCCGAATCTCCCATCAGGACGATGTCCTGCGGGCGGTACTCTTCCATAAGCCGGCCGTACAAAGCCTCCACAAGCGCGTATGTCTCTTCCCAGGTGTGGGCGGGGGAAAGGGGATAATCCGGAACATAAACGCAGGCGCCGCTCCCCGCCGCAATTTTGCCGAGCATTTTCCAGTGCCTTGAGGTAATCTGGTTGACGTATGCGCCTCCGTGGACGTACAGGACGGCCTTTCTGGGAGTGGCCCCCTCTTCTGAAATGACGGCTGTACGCATGGAGTAGTCTCCGGATGAAATCTCGATGAGGCCGGTGCTACCCTGAAGATTCTTCGGTACGGTAAAAGGCTTTTCCGCCGTCATGCTGTTCTGCAGAAATTTCTCGCACCGCCCCGGATCGGAAAAGGTTTTCTTCCCACCCTCGACCCTCAGCACCATCTCAGCTGCCCAGGCCATGAAGGATCGGGCCCGAACTGCCGGGGAAATGGAGAGAAACGCAAGCGAGAGCGCCGCTATCGTGGTCAAACGTTTCATTCTGAGTATTCAACATTCCAGAACGCTCAAGCTCTGTTTGAACGTTCCGGAACGATTTTTAAGAATCCACTGCGCAAAGGTTATTCCTGGCCCAGATACCCGGCGACGTCTTCCTTGAAGTCTTTTACACGTTTTTCAAAACGGTTGATGCCGCCAAGGGTGACAAGGTAGGAGACGCCTTCGGCGATTACGCCGATACCGACGAGGATGCTCAGGGTCTTTCCTGCAACGTCGGGGTTCCTGAGGCCGAGGAAGCCCAGGACTGCGCCTGCCACGCCAAGGATGAGGAGGCACCACCAGTACTTGAAGTCAACCTGCTTGTAGTCAAATGATTTCACGGCGATGATTATGCCTTCCACAAGCACGAAGATGGCAAAAATCACGGGGAGGGAAATGGTGACAAGCCACTTGTGGCCGAGGAGGAGGCAGCCTACAACAATCTGGAAAATTGCCGAAAGCACGCGGGTTCCGCTGTTGGGAATGAAGCGCTGGGCGTTAAGCACCATGATGAGTTCCGCAATACCGGAAATCAGGGTGATCAGACCAAGGAGCCATGCCATTGAAAACAGGGCCGCGCCGGGCCTGGCAATGCAGAAAATGCCCAGGAGGATGAACAGAATGCCGGAGACGGCAATGAGGATTTTAGTTGAATTACGCATAGTTTTAACCTGTAGTTTAAAGAATTAACTGTGTTTCATATAATACCCCGGAGTGACGCCTTCCGCCGCCTTGAAGTACTTGCAGAAACTGGAAGGAGAGGAGAAGTTCATGAGGTTGCTCACCTCCTTCACTGAGTATTTCTTGGAGGCGAGGAGACTCTTGGCCTCGGTCATGGTGTATTCCTCTATGATGGTGCCGGGAGACTTGCCGGAAAGCTGCTTGATCTGCTTGGAGAAGTACTTCGGGGTGAGGTTTGCAAGGTTGCTGTAAAAGACCACGCCGCGCTCCCTGCGGCAATGCTGCCTCACATTGTCAAGGAAGGCCGGCAGTAGAGTACGGTTGGCGGGCGCAGCGGGAGCGTCTTCTTCGGGATCTCCATACTGCAGGCGTGCGGCAAGGAGGGTGGAGACGATGCGGGCATAACCTGCGACGATTCCGCCCCTGGTCTTTTCCGGAGACAGCAGAAGCAGATCCTTGGCCGAGAAATAGAGCTTTTCCACGGCGCTGAACTCCTTTGATGTGAGCTGGAAAAGGAAAGGGTGCCCCAGTTCAAGGGCATGGCGGAGTATGCGGTTGGCAACGTCTAGGTCTATCTGGGTGTCGAAATGCCGGCTCTTTCCGGAGAAGAAGAGGAGCCTGCAGTCCGGCGAAACGTCAAATGCCTCTATCGGCTGCCCCCCGAGAACTACGATGGCGCTCCTGGGCCCTGCGCTGAGCACGGCCCCTGACGAAGTAAGGTCGAAACGGCCAGCCTTGCAGATGATTGCGGACAGCGAGTCCGGAAACAAAGGGAACTGGCTTGGGGCCACCAGGGCCTTGAATCGCTTTAGCGCGTCTTCCTGGCTATCCCAGTGATAATTGTCGGCAAGATATGCGAATTCTCCAAAGGTAACCGGGGTTGTATCAAAGTTGTCTGCCATTTGCTTTAGGGAGAATAGTAAACTACTGCAAAGATATATTTTTATGCTAATTTGACAATAGCCATGCGCGGGCTGCGTACCAATGGAACATTATTAGGCACCAGCATGCAATGTTTGGGTTGGTCCAAAAGGGACAATAATTCATAACTTTGCATCATGCGAGCCAACATGCTTCAACTGATAGCCACCCTGCTACTGATTGCGGCGATCCTTGTCATCGTCTTTTTCCTCATTTTCAAGGGAGGGAACCTTTCCAACAGGGAATTCTGGAACATCATGCTGGGGCTATTCCTGGTTTTACTTCTGGCCCTGAATCTCCGTCCGCACTGGTCCATAGAAAAAAAGCACAGCAAATTCTTTGAAGGGCTGCTTGCCGAAATCGACGCCCCCCCTCCAGCAGAAGCTGTCACGGTGTGAACTCGCACCCGATTTTTGGAAAAGTGGAAGAAAACTTATAAATCCTTTTGGAAAAGTGGAAATTTGTCTGTAAATTGCGTTAGAAAAATGGAGGTAATATGCTTAACAGAAAGATAAACACGTATTTAAACGATTATTACCAAAAATCGGGTAATGCACTGCTGATAACGGGAGCTCGTCAAGTCGGTAAGACCTATTCCATCCGTGAGTTCGGCAAAACTTTCAAGAGTTTCATCGAGATCAACTTCATTGAGAATCCAGATGCCGTTGGACTGTTCAAAGACGCGAAGGGGAGCGCCGACATCCTGATGCGTTTGTCGACCATTACGAATGTGCCGATGATAAAAGGGGATACCTTGATTTTCTTTGACGAGGTACAGGAATGCCCGGATATCGTCACAGCCATCAAGTTTCTTGTCGATGAAGGCTCATACCGTTATATCCTGAGTGGCTCTTTGCTTGGTGTAGAATTGAAGGATATCCGGTCGGTCCCGGTTGGCTATATGGGTGTGAAGGAGATGTTTCCTTTGGATTTCGAAGAGTTTATCACATGTGTCGGAATCAACGAGAACGTGATAGCCACGGTGAAGGAAGCCTGGACAAAGAGGCAACCTGTCGACGATTTCATTCACGACAAGATGATGGAATTGTTCCGGCTCTACTTGATTGTGGGAGGTATGCCGGCAGCTGTCAGCAAGTATCTTGAAAGCAACAACCTGCAGGAGGTGCTGGCGGTGCAGCAAGAAATCATTCAACTCTATAAGAAAGACATTGCCAAGTACGATCCGAATAACAAATTATACATAGAGGAGATATTCAACCTGATTCCGCCGGAGCTCAATGCCAAAAACAAGCGCTTTATCTTGAAACGCCTGAACGAGAATGCGAAATATGAGCGCTACGAGAACAGCTTCCTGTGGTTAAAAAATGCTGGTGTAGCGATACCCGTTTACAATGTGGAAGAGCCCAAGGCCCCTCTTCTGCTGGCGAGGTCCCGCAACCTTCTCAAACTCTTTCTGAACGATATCGGTTTGTTGGCAGCGCAGTATGCCGATGGCATCCAGGTGCGGATTATCAAGGGTGACAAAGACATCAACTTCGGTTCCATCTATGAGAATGCAGTGGCCCAGGAGCTGGTTGCGCACGGACTTGAACCCTATTACTATAATAGCAAGAAAAGGGGAGAAATAGATTTCGTTATTGAGAACAGTGGCAAGGTTCTCCCTATCGAGGTGAAGTCTGGAAAGGACTATGTATATCATCGAGCCCTCTCCAACATCATGGATTGTGAGGAGTATGATCTTCCCGAGGCATTGGTGCTGAACAATGACAATCTATCAGTTGATGGCCGAATTACTTATGTGCCGATCTATATTGTGATGTGTCTGGAGAAAGAGATGCTAACAGCTCAGACCTACAGTGTTGATTTGGAAGGCTTGAAGTAGTAAGCTTCTCATAGATTCAAATAAGCTATTATCATAAACATATTGCACAAGAGACAAAAAATGATATTAGTAGATAAATGCCTGTTCATTAACAGAGCTCCTTTTAAAGATAATCTTGAGATTTCATTCAAAGAAGGAGTAAACGTTTTATGTGGTATTAATGGTAGGGGAAAAACGACCATCCTCTCATATATTGTTGATGCTTTTTATGAGATGGCTAGGCCCAATTACCGAGGATCATTTGAAGGTAAGGAGTTCAAGTATTATAGGATATCATCTTCATTCCATTCGGTTGATCCCGTTAAACCGTCCATTGTATATATACGATTCAAGGTTGAAGAAAGGACTATTGATTACATTGATGTTCAGGGAAAGCTTACTGAAGCTGAGTACAATGACTTGGTGAAATACGAGACAAAGGTCGAGTACGGAAAGATTAAGAGTGGTTTACAATCCAGCGACACGGTCAAATTGTTCTCTTGCGATGATACAGACAAGGCTATTAAAGATGCTTTCGCTAAGAATGTGCTAACCTACTTCCCTTCCTACAGGTATGAACTCCCTGGATATCTTAATACTCCTTACAAAGAGAATGTCGAAATAAGCGATTCTATTAGGTTTTCTGGAGAACTGCCGAATCCAATCGAGGTTTGTACTGGTTTGGCCGAATTCTCTAGTTGGATCCTTGACGTTGTTCTTGACTGGGAAGTCAATAAAAGTGTTCAAAAGGTTAAGGTTCAAGATAGAATCGTTGAGATTGATTTAACTCCGGAGAGAACAGTCTGGAACAATCTCTCAGAGATGATGAAGAAAATACTTGTTTCTAAGGAGTGTCCGGGAATTATTCGATTCGGTATCGGAAAACGTAATACCAGTGGAAATCGAGTGTCGGTTATTCACGTTACACCATCCAACGAAAAAGAACAGCTTTGCCCCAATCTTTCTTTGCTATCATCTGGCGAAACAGCACTAATGTGTTTGTTCGGAGAAATAATTCGGCAGGCTGATACACTTCGAAATAATATACCTCTTAATCAGATACAGGGCATTATCCTCATTGATGAAATAGAAAAGCACTTACATATTAGGCTGCAAAAAGAGATTCTTCCTGGTCTTTTGAAACTATTTGTAAAAAGCAAATTTATTTTCCCCAATTTTCGGAAAAAAGAGTTTCCCCACTTTTCGGAAGTCTGATGGGACGGCTGCTGGAGTGAACCGTCACATTCTACTCCCCACTTCTGTCGTTTCCGATTCAATTTTCTGTTTATCAAGCTCTTGCAAGAGAGAAAGATATCCTTTATCTTTGCCTCTGTACGACTGAAGCAGAAGGGGCAACGCAGGGGTGCGACCCTGGAGGAATAAGCCGTATGACACCGACAGTATGTCGTTTTCAAGGCCCTGGGCAT
>JAFUVU010000068.1 GCA_017477465.1 Bacteroidales bacterium | reverse complement strand
TCGTTCAGGAAAGACAGCGACACCACGGAATTCTCCGTACTCAGTGCGCTCACGCGGCGGCAGGAAGCCACCTCTCCGGGCAGCTGGTCCAGATCGGCGAACAGATGGCAGGAAATGGTCTTATCGCCAACGCCGATGCTGTCCGGTGCCACCTGCATGTCACTCAAAACGTCGGCTCCACCAGCGGTGAAGTTCAGGTAGTCCTGCAGGATGCCGGGACGCTCGCCACCGAAAATGTCCTCTTCGGTCAGGCGCCGCAGCGAAAGCAGGCTATTGCCCGCGAGCATCGTCCCGAACTGGTCGGCCGAAGAGAGCAGCTGGGCAATCTCGGCAGCCTTGGGAAAACCCGCACCGGATAGGCCCAAAAGGCCGCTGGAACCGCCCCGGACGTTCTTTTTCGATGAGAAAGAAAGCCATAGCAGGCACCTATGGTCCATGTATTCCCGGCCATCGAAGTGCTCCTCATAGGCCTTCTCCAGAAAGCCCTTCGCAGGTGCGGCAGCGTAATGCTTCCGCATGAAAATGTCCTGCTTGTGGACAATGGTGTAGTCCGGCAGGAGCGCAATGGCGCCCGCCATCGAGGCAATCAGGGAGTCGTATTTCTCCTCATTGCATCGGAATGCCGGAGGCAGTTGAACCTCCCAGCCCACGCAGATGTCACCCCTCTTCGAGAGGATAACGCCGTCCCCGCCGTTCATCACGGGGAAGTTGTCTCTGATGTCTACCTGCTCCATACCTTCGACCGGATTAAAATGAATTTCGGAAGGCGTTTCCCGGCGATGAAGCGGGAAACGCCCTTCTCACCATAGCGCTGCTGAATCTCCAGCAAGGCCAGATAGCCGCCCACGATGAGCACCACGGCCGATGCAAGACCGGCGAAGGTCCCCAGCGCAGCACCTACTACGACCGCCGTGACCACGATTCCAAGCAGCCCGATGAGGGCCACCGGAATGTATCGGCCCTTGACACCCAGGAAGGTGAAAGGCCGGTCCAGATTGCGATACACCCTGCACCTCATAGCCCGATGAAGTTTTTCAGCACGAGGGCCGCGATGATGCAGAAAACCATGCCTCCGCACCATCCGAGGGCCTTCTGGGCGCTCTCCTGGTCACCGGAGTACATCTTAATGCCCACCGTAATCAGCGACACGATGGCCACGATGGCGAGCACTGCTATAACTACCTGGTAGATTATGGAACCCGCCGAACGGATCTGCGAGTTCGCCTCGTTCAAAAACGAAATGGCATCCTGTGCCGATGCCGAGATGCTCACGGCAAGGCCCAGGACGCCACACGCCGCATATCTCTCTCCACAATTCTTCATCACTTATGCGTTTAGTATTTGGTTGAATGCTTTCGCGTCATCATTGAGCCGCTGCTCGTTGATGAGTTCCTCCGTCGCCGCCGCTTCGTCATCGGCCTCGAAAGGGGTTTCTACCCGCAATCGCTCGGGCACTACGATGGGCGTGTACTCGACGACGGGAATGATATCCGATATGTCAGGCTCCGAAGGGTCAGACCGGAACGGTACCTTCTGCCTGTGTCTTTTCTCTCTCCTCATATCCAATCACCTCTTTGAACAGGTCTATCAGTTGCGGGTTCAGATCCCGCACGGTCTTTTCCGGGAAACAGATTGTGCTGCGAAGGTAGTTGCTCCCGCTCTCCGCGTCGCGGCTCATTGCCAGGGCGTTTTTGATGCGGCACTCCGACATCCGGAATCCGCGTGAACGGAAGAGTTCCGCCACGGCATCGTATTTCTCGGAGGGAATCTTGCCGTGCACCTTGTTGAAGAATAAGAGCACCTTCTGGCCGGTGTGCGTGAATATTTCGGCCAGCTGTAGGGCCGACGCCAACACCATGGGGTCCATGTCCACGGGGATGACCACCAGATCCAGCACGCCCCTCCGGGCGAAAGTCCAGATAGCATCATCCTTCACGCAGGAACCCGGGAAGTCTATCAGGACATAATCCACGCTGCCACGCAATGCATCCAGTTTTCCTGCCAGGGATTCTATTCCTTCCGGAGTAACGTCCAGCACTTTCCATACAGGGTACAGCGCCGATTCATCAATGCCTCCGTTTTTGCGTTTGTAGTCCAGTTCCCGCACGCGGCTGTTGTACAGGTTGTATTCCGGAGTGTCGGCATCCAGCACGATGACTGCCTTTCCTAAATGGTACTTGAGGAAGGAGGCCATCGACATGTTGAATGTCGTTTTGCCCGTGCCGCCCTTGGCCGAGAAGAATGAGACTACAATCATAACACAATCACTATTGCGCCACAAATGTAAACATATTTTTTACAATAAACAAAATTATTTTTGCGATATATGGTTTACCGCACTTTATAATACGGTGGAATTCGATTTATCGCACTTTATAATCCGAAAAATGACGGAATACCGCACTTTTCTCAAAAAGAATTACTATCTTTGCCGCAGTTAAGACTCTTTTGCCATGGACTTGTACGAAATCGTCCGAATACTCACGGACCAGAAAAAAGAACTTGAAAAGATAGATGTAAACGCCCTCTGTCCACGCAGGGAGGAGCGTCAGTTTGAGTTGGACAGCCCGCTGGCCCAGGTGGTCATCGGTGTCCGTCGAAGCGGAAAGTCCATGCTCTGCCTCAAGGCGCTGGTCCAGTCCGGCAAGAAGTTCGGGTACGTGGATTTCGATGATGAAAATCTGGAAGGCCTGGAAAGGAAGGACCTGAATACGGTTCTGGAGGCAGCATATATGGTCTATGGCGATTTCGATTATCTGTTCCTGGACGAGGCACAGAACGTAAAAGGTTGGCATCTTTTTGTCAATCGGCTGCTGCGCCAAAAGATGCACATCGTCCTTACGGGCTCCAACGCAAAGCTCCTCAGTTCTGATCTGGCCACCCACATGACCGGCCGATATAACGAAATCACGCTTTATCCATTCTCATTCGAGGAGTATTGCTGGATGAAAGGGCTGGACCCGAAAGACCTATCTACCAAAAACCAGGCATTCATCAAGGTCGCATTCGATGAGTATCTGCGCAAGGGTGGTTTCCCGGAGACATTTAACCTCAAGAACCAGCGGGGCTATGTTACCTCCTTGATGGATGCCATCATCAAGAAAGACATCGCCAAACGCTTCAAAATCCGCTATGTGGATGCACTTCGGAAGATGGCCAATTACCTGGTGGACAATTTCTGCCAGGAGGTCGTCTATACGACGCTGGCAGATTTGTTTGGGTTCGGTTCTGACCACACCGCCGAGAATTACTATTCCTATCTGAAGCAGGCATTCCTGCTCCAGGGAATCAACAAGTTCTCATTCAAAAGCGCAGAAAGGATAAGGGGCGAGAAGGCGTACATCGTAGATGTGGCTTTCCAGTCTGACCGCGAGAGCACACTCACGACGGAAAATCTGGGCTACCGGATGGAAAACATCGTGTATATCGAGTTGCAGCGTCGGTACAAGAAGGAG
>JAFUVU010000001.1 GCA_017477465.1 Bacteroidales bacterium | reverse complement strand
CATTGAACCAGCCAAGGAACTTCTCCATCTCGCCAGGGAAAAGTTCTGCTGCAGGTGCGTGATAATGGACTTTCTCCCGCTCCAAAGTGCCCGAAATGACGTCCATATCATCGACCCTATACTTCCCGACATTGATGACCTCCATACCACTTCTTCCCGTCGGGAAGAGGCAGTTATGCCATCCAAATAGCCGGTCATCAGTCAGTGGCTTCGCATAGTTCCCCACTGCATCCAACATCATCTCGACGACACCCTCGACATAGTGTGAAGGCTCCGTCTCGTTCGTAATATGGACCCCCATCCTCCTTGCCACAGAGGAACGGACTTGATCGGAATTCAGGACAACGCCCTCAATCTCCGAGGACGCAACAATGTCGTGCGTCAGGACCTCGACGGTAGCCTGCTGCTGGACATCGAAACCGATAGCAGACAGCCTCCCTTCAAGGAAACCGGCGGCCTTGTTTACCTTCGCGAGTTTGAGACCGATGCGGGTCTGGTCCCAGATGAAATTCGGCCAATTCTCTGTCTGATGGATGTACATATCTCTCTCATTTTTTTGCAAATATAATCATTTGCGGAATATAAACCGCAAATTCTGCGGATTATTAACCGCATCCGGAGCAGAAATCAATGTAAGTAAGCCCCAAGAACGAGCCAAGTATCACCAAGAATCCCTAAAAATCGCTAACTTTGTGTTGGACGAAAATGGTTTTGAGTGACTTGATGCTTTTGTGTGTTTCGTCGTATTCTGGACCATATTTGTTGGCAGCATTGATGTTGTCGATAATGTCTCGATAGTGTTTGGTTATGTCGTTCTGAATGTCGATAACGACAAGTGCCTTGCTGCTCATTGTTTACTCAATCACAAAACTGCGCGGATAGAAATCACTGTAGAAACGGCCGTCGGTGGCGGTGAATTTAAGGACACAGTAGTTGGGATCGGTGACGCCGCCGGGGTAATACTGCTCGTCGCCGTCGCGCCAGATCCTCTCCTTCGAGGCGGCATCCGTCAGCACCACCATCGTGCCGCGCAACATCATGCCCTTGAAGCCCTCGGCGTCACAGAAGTAGATGCTGGCCTTGGGATTCGCCTTGTATTGCGCTACTCGCAGGGAGAAGGTATTGGTGGTGAAATAGAACACTTTGATGCCCTCACGCATACGCGGTGACAGCATCGCCTTGGTGCATGGATAGCCTTCATCATCCACGGAAGATATGAAGGATATCGGAAGTGTATCGGCCATTTGACCGATGAGTTCCTTCACTCCGGCCAGGGCGGGATTCTCCGGCATGGAGTCCGTAAGTGTCAACTCTTTGCGCCAACGTTTCAGATGCGGGAAATACATCTTCATCTGTCCGATGTACTCTTCTTTCGTGATGGGCTTCGGCAGCCCTTTGTTCACCTCGTCCACGAACTGGGCGCAGTGCTGGATCATCTCATCCATTGTGCACTCCTGCAAGAACTTCCCGTCCTTGTAGCAGTACATGCAGTAATCTTCATTCTTGCTTCCGTCGGCATTTGTGCCGAGGATCTCCTCTGTGAGCGGCATTCCGCAGCTCTGGCAAAATTTCTGTTCCATATCGTTTACTATCTTTTGATTTCTATTCTTAGCACCCGCATCGGACGGTCGGAACCGGCGAGAGACTCATCGACACAGGTTTCGCCGGTTGGAACGAAGCCGCATTTTTCCATGACGCGGCCGCTGGCGGGATTGTCGATGAAGTGGCTGCTGATCAGCGACTTGATGTCTGTCGTCCGGCGGATATGGTCGATCATCAGCCCCAGGGATTCCGTGCAGATGCCCTGATTCCAATAAGGTTTGCCTACCCAGTAGCCTATAAGCGGCTCGCCCTCGCGCGACGGGAGATTGTTGCCTTCACAAGGCAAATATCCCATTGCGCCGATGGATTCACCCGATTCCTTGAGTTCTATTGCCCAAGTGGTGTCGTTGTTGAAAATGGACCTGATTACTTCCAGGCTTTCCTCCACGGATTTATGCGGCGGCCAGCCGGCGCGCGGCCCAACGTCCGGGTCGGATGCATATTTGAACAACGCTTCAGCGTCAGATTCACGCCACGGACGCAAAATGATTCTATTTGTCTCCATCTCACGGTAATCGGCAGGGGTTTCAAGTCTGATATTCATACTTGCAAAAATACGAAATTTTTACATTCTTGCCTTGCTGTCAGCTCCAGCGCCGGTGCCGCGGTACTTGCTTTGAACAGTGTTAAAGCTGTAGCGGACGGATAGTTTCACCTTCTGCGTGTCCATCAGGTTTGTCTGCTTGATGGTATGACTGCCGAAGTCGGAAGCAGTATTGAAATGTGCAGTACGTGTAAAGTCCTCTCCTTCAAGGCGCACGACAAGCGAACCGTCACGGAGCAGCGTTTTCTGCACGGCGGCCGTGAGGTTAACGAACCAGTTGGTCATATACAGGTTCCGGGAGTAGCCGGGACTCATAAGCACTCCTCCCAGTTCAAACTGCCATCCTCCCTTCACGGTGAAGGTATTGAAAAGCTGGGCAAAGAAGATAGGCTTATCGTTGAACGTTGTTACGCGAATGCCGGATGCTTCACGGGGATCCGGGGCATTTATCGTGAACCACTGAGGCAGGACGCCTATTGTATAATTCATATTCCAGGGGCCCACGGTAGGTGTCAGGTTCACATAGGCCGCCATCATGCGGAAAGGCGTTTCAATGTTACGGGGCTTCACCAGCACTACGCCTTCGGCACCGTAAGGAGCCGACCAGGTGACGATGGCATCGTCCGTGCGGGAATAATTCAACATAACTGTGATATACTTCCACACTGCTGTAAGGCCGATGTTATGGGACATCTCCGGCTGCAACCGGGAATTGCCGCTCTGCCAGATATATCGGCTGTTATAGCGTATTGCACTAGACAGATTCCCATAATGAGGCCTGCTGGTTTTGGCGCTGTAATTCAGCATCACCTGGACCGGACTGCCCGACTGTGCACCGATGACCCCGGCGTATGATACATTGGGAAACCAGTTGCCGTAGTCACGCGACAGGATGTTTTCGGGCGTAACCGCATCCTCGTAGGCGTAACGCACCCACTCGTAACGTACACCAGCGCTGAACTGGCCTACTTTCGGCAAATAGCAGCCGTAAGAGGCGAATCCGGCGATATTGTCCTCTTTCACCGTCGCTTCCGATGCCGGGATATCGATACCCTCGACCGAATAATTGTCCGTCCGGCGGGAGAAGGTCTCTTCCGTTCCGGCCTGCAGCCTGCCTTTCCAGATGGGATAGGAAAGCACCGCCTTGGCAGCGTACATCCGTCCCGCGTTGTTACTGGCGCTGCTGATGGCTGCGTCGTGTGTCATTTCGCTGGCTTCGTTCGATACCGACTTGGAACTATCGTCCGTTCCATAATAGTCCAGATTGATGTCGATGCCCAGTTTGCCTGCGACAAGACCGTTGTAATAGAGGTTGGCGCCCAGGTTGTACGGTATCCGCTCCCCCATCGTGTCGTCCGATACCGTGGTGAGCATGTCCACCATCGTCCCGTTCTCAAAGACATTGTCATTCACTTCCGTATGTACGCTGTAAGTCAGATGCCGGCCCCATTCCACCTTGCCGCCCAGGAAGTGATTGTCGGCCATCTGCCAGTTCACGCCGGCATTGCCATAGAGGGAGCTGCCGATGTATTCGTTCAGAAGCGTCCCCTTGTTTACGAAAAGCCAGTCATCCCCGACAGCGGTCCTTCCGAAGGTATTCTTCTCCAGTTCACTCTCCTGGCGGGAGGTGTTTCTGGCATAGTTGACCCCGCCGAAGATATCCACGCCGCCCGTGCGGTAGTTCACGTTAACGGCACCGAAGGGGTCATTCCCCCTGGCCCATAGCAGGGACTGCGCATCGGATGCGTTCAGGTTGAAGCCGAAGCCATCGCCCTGGCGCCGGATGGTGCGAATGCGCACTACCGCCCGCACCGTTGCATCATACTGGGCGCCCGGGTTGGTGATGACCTCGACGCTCTGGATCTCGTTGCTTTGCAGGCGGCCCAGCTCGGAAGCATCTGTCACACGGCGTCCGTTGATATACACCATCGGCGAGCCTTTCCCGATTACCTCCAGGCCGTTCTGACCCTTGATAAGGCCCGGCGTTTTGGCCAGGACATCATTGGCGCTGCCGGCGTTTTCCAGCACGGAGCCGCGTACATTCGTCTGCAGCCCTTCGCCCGTAAGTCTTGTCTTGGGCATGACGGCGCTTGCCACGGCCCCTTCCAGCATCTGCGTATCATCAGACAGGGTAATCACCGCGCCGTCCACGGGCGCCAGGTACACCGTCTTGTATCCCAGCATGGCCACCATCATGATACCGTCCGTCTCACTGGTTACTATGTTGAAGGTGCCGTCTTCGGTGGTTATTACGCCGCATACGACGGTGGAATCAGCTTTAGAGAGCACGGCCACGTTCGCGTAAGCCACGGGCTCGCCGTTTTCGTCCACTACCTTGCCCCTCCAGTCGCCTTTGGCAAGGGCAGGAAGTGCAAGCACTGCAAGCATTGAGAGTACAATCAGTCTTTTCATCAGTTGTCCATATTATTACGGCTGCAAAGTTAGCGTATCCTGCGTTCCGAAATAAAAATCGACATGGACAATGATGTGGACAATTGCAGGAATTTGATAGGACTTCCCGCATCTTTTCCTATTTTTGTACAGAACTTTTACGGAACATCCATTATGGCAAGGCCGGTTACTGTTACAAAAGAAAGAATCCTTTCCACCGCCCTGGACCTCGTCCGCTCCGGCGGGCCATCCGCCATCACGGCCAGGAATCTCTGCACCACCCTCGGCTGCGGCGCCAACGCTATCTTCTCTTCTTTCGGCTCCATTCAAGGTGTCCGGGACGCAGTCCGGGAGGAAGCCCGGAAACTGTATCGGAAGCGGGTAGGCGATGGCTTTGCGCTCAATCCTCCTTTCAAAGGCTTTGGCGTGGCCTTTATCTGGTTCGCAATGGACGAGCCGCGTCTATTCTCCATGATTATGGAATCCCGGACGCAACCCGCTTCCTACAAGGACTACATTGATTCCCACGTTGGTTTCAAGGCGGAGAGCCTTTCTGCGATAGCGGGTACCTTCGGCCTGCATGGCAAAGATGCAGAAACGCTCTATTATCAACTCATTTTGGTGGCGATGGGCCTTGCATCAACCTGCACCTGCGGAAAAAGCCCCCTCACCATCCTGCAAGCCAGCGAAATCCTCGGAAAGAATGTCAGGGCTTTCCTGATGGTCATCCGCGCCGGAAACGACGAGCGGGAGGGGTTCGTCCCTAACACCGGTGGCGGCCCTGATGGCGAAGTCGATTCTTATGTGATGATGCATGCGCTTGTCGGGCAGAATCACCTGCTGCAAGAACTCCGCGCCCGTCCCCGCTATATTCTGGATGAAGAATGGACCGAATTGGAACGGACGCTCCGGAATTCATGCGACCTTACGCCCGAATCTCTCCGGGAAACGCACCCAGACCTGACAAAGGGCGATATCCGCACCTATATCCTCTCACACCTGCAATTCTCCGTTTCCGAGCAGGCCGTTCTGCTTGGGATCTCCCCCGCCTCCGTCACCAAAGCACGTCAGCGGCTCAAAGCAAAACTAATATAAAAACACGTACCCCGACAGTCCATTAGGATTGCCGGAGCATATGTCACACCAATAAGTGTGAATCCCTCGCTGACATGAGGCACTTCTACGTTGGTGTATAGTACACGTTACAGGCAAAGTCCGAGTAGCGCCCGCGGCAGTTCCTCGTACGGCGGAGGCGGCGGCTATTCCGGTGGCGGTTATGGCGGAGGCACGCGGTAAACTGCCGATAGTAAGCCCTTCAGGGCCGATTTCAGCAGCCGGAACCGTCGATGCGGCAAGATGCTCCGAATCCTGCAGGACGCGGCTCAAGGCCGACATCCACCGACATCAGGGTCACCGAACCATCCTCGCGGACATAGCAAGGGATGCCAACATCCCCTATTTTCTTGGCCTCGTCAAAGGCCGGATGGCTGTCGCGAAGGTCAAGGAACTGCTTGAGGTTCCTCACATGCTTGCCGATGTCGATGACCTCGAAGTTGGGATTTCCCTCCACCTGCTTCTCAACATATTCGCAGTCCGGGCAGGTATGCATGACGAACATCTTAATCATAGATATAATCGTGTTATAAGATTAGAAGGCGAAGACGGGGCGAACGTAGTTTATGATGGTGTTTGTTTTACCGCGTTTATTCGCTCCGCCCCAGTCGGTATAGTAAGTCCACGCCCATTCGGCAGAATGCTCGGAACTCGACCAATAGTAGCCGCCTTTAAGTCCCGTGCCGCCGGCGGCCGTAATCATCGGGTTCACATTGTCGGCCGTGTAAAATTCCCTGCCCTCCTGCAAGCCGCTACTCTTTTTGTACAGAACCTTCACAATCAGGTTCCACTGGCCGATACTGGGCAGGAACCAGCCGCTGGTGCCTTCTGCGGGAAGCGGCACCGAATAATTCTTGACGGCGGAAGCGGCAGCATGCGTGTGGCCGTCCGAGACCAGCGTGTTGGTGTTGGCGATACCGTCCTGAACCTTGACGATTTGGGAAAAGTCGGCATTTACGCTGCTCAGGCACGTGGAGCTGCTCTCGTTGGAATCCCACTTACTGCCATCGCCGTCCGGGGCATCGGTAAGCGCCAGGGCAAGACCTCTGTAAGTGCTGCTGCTCTCATCTACGCTTCCCGCATTGCCCATATAGACTATCATACCGCTTGCCGTGACGCCGGCCTCGGCAGCGGCGGCGACGGTGTCGTAGATTTTGCCATCGGCACCGATGACCCTGCCAATGTCCGTAGCATCGGCCACGTTGATGGGCTTGGGCCCGGGGTAAGGAGCGGAGGAACTGTAAACAGGACGGATAGAGAAACCGCGATTGCGATTGCTTTCATCACGATGAACTCCCCATGGTTCGAAGTATAGATTGCTCGCACGACCGTAGGTATAATTACTAGTAGCCGACCAATAGTACCCTCCGTCATTCTCAAAAGAGCCTTCCCAGCAGCCCGCGGCAGGGATAAAGATGTAGTCGGATGCACCGTCGTTTTTCACTTTGTAACCGTCAACACCGTTCTCCGAGGTATATTCCCAGCTCACGCCTTCCTGATCATAGATGGAATTTATCTCTGCCTTTGTGGGTATATGCCAGTTCGGCCCCAGTTTCTGGGTGGCGATATCGTGGGCGGAGGTCATGTCAGCCCCCATGTAGCTCTCACGATAGTCCCCTGCCCCGTAGCCGGCCTGAGGGTAAACGGCGCCCCAGGCAAAGTAATCGCCATAGCCCTCGGCGGAAGTAGCGCCGATATTCCATCTGGCCCAGCGGACGCCATTGATTGTCAGGATGTCCGGTTCTGGAACCTTCCAGGCACTGCTGCTGATTTCAGGGAACTTGAAGGCGTCCCTGTACTCCATGGTTTTGCTTCCGGAAAGAAGGTAGGTCACGTCATCGTATGTTGCAGCCGTACCGTTGTCGTTCACGAAAGTGAACTCATGAGTCTTTTCCGCACCATTGGCTTCAGGGGCCAGAATGCCGCTGAAATTGATGTCGCCGCTATAGATGTACCCCGTGACGGGAGCATTGCAGGAGCCCTCGTTCTGGTGCACAGTACCATCGGCCGATACATGGTCAAAGGAAACAGGCTTGACGTAATTGCCCTTGAGAGTGTATGTGATGCCGCCTGTGGTGCGGAAGTAATTGGTAGCGGGCATGGCCAACTGCACAAAGCCCTCCGGGGCCGACATGTCCAGCGTACCGCTCACAGTGGTCCCCTCTACCTTGAAGGGGGATTTTTCCGCCCTCATGTAATAGCTGGTGTAGGTCTTGTCAAACTTGAAGGAATCTCCGTCGGCAATAACCACGGCATCCTTTCCGTAAGGGAGATAAACGGCCGTCATGGTGCCGTCTCCGGGGAAATCGAAATCCTGGGCCTCGGCGCCGTTATACTGCGTTTTTGTCCACTCCGATTGGTTATAAGTGAACTTCAGGTACTTGGGAGCGGCGACGTTGGAGAAGAACACGCACACCACATCGCCGTCTTCCCAACCGCTTTTCACAGCCTTCGTATCGGCACGGTTAATGGTGATGTTATAGGTGTACTTATTGGAGGAGGGAGCGGTAATCTGGGACGCCGGTTCCGGTACCTTATTGCAAGCGACGAGTGAGAAAATGGCACTCAGGATAATCACTGTCTTTTTCATAACTGTATCTCCTTTACCAACCTTTCTCCGGTTTATACGGGTCGTTCCACTTGGGGTCATTCTCTTTATCCTTGGAATTGCATATAAGGCCCTCAAATTGCAAATACACTACTGCTGTCGAAGGGTGTTCGTAAAGTTCGTTTTTTGTGTTCTTCATATATGAAGATAGTTATTAAATATTTTGCAAATGTACAAAATTCCCCGTAAAACTCTAAGCATGAGCGGCAGTATTTTTGACTCAAAAAATGAATTTGCCACGCATACCATTGTTTTGTCGCGTTTTATTACTACCTTTGCAGAAGAAGGGGGGGGAGGAACTCCACCTGTCCCCTTTGAACCTTCAAAAGACCACCGCAAGGTGGTTTTTTTATATTAAGGAACTAGGAAAGAACACTCGATCACCTCATCTTCCACTACACAAATAACTTTTTCAATTCTCATTTGATACTTTCTGGAGAAACTATCCTTCAGGAATTTTTCCCAACCCTCAAGGATTCGTTCATAAGAATAGAGTGTGCGGCTATGGAAATATAGAACAACACATTCTACTCCTTGCTTCAATGCGCTATGGAATTTATCCTTTATTGCCCATTTGCCTTGCCCGTCGGTAGATTTTATATCCATAACCAATCCATCCAGCCAGCCGTCAGGCGTCTTTACGCCGTTTGGGGCCAACTCCGATTCGAGTATTATGCAATGTCCACGCTTCCGAAGGTTATTAACGACTATCTTTTCGTACTCCCCTACCTTCAACCCAAACGCTCCGATTGCTGAATCAAACCGATGGTCGCGGTGAATTGCACTGACACCACCCGATTCATAATCGAATATAACATCCGTGTAAAAAGGATTCTGTGAAAGCAGAATATATTCTTGATAGTTTTCTTGTCTCTGGCTATCTGTTAAATCCATCTTCGTTCCATCCATGTGGAAGGAAGGGTCTGACAAGTTCTACGGCAACCCTCATGATTCCGAAACGAGCACAGAAAGTTGAAATAGCATCCCTAAGTGTGAATCCGGAGGCACATTGTATACCATCCCCGCACCCCGTATCACTAAGCACGGTGTATATTGTAAATGCCTCTTGTGTAATGAGATCCGTTACAGGAACTGTCTTGACCCTCAGCCTAACCTTGTCCATAATTCAAATTATACAGTTCCATTTGATCGTGGATGGAGAACCAGATACTGCGAAGGTAATAAAGATTTATTATCTCAGCAAATTATAATCAGTGAATATTTCACTCATTCTCTTTGGAATACCTTTACAACGAGCCCGGCCGATAGAAGGAACGAATTATAGATCTCCTTCATCGGCAGTTGTTAAATAATCCTTTACAACTGAATTATGGTTAACTTCTTGTGCCTGAATATATTAGGTGTGCTCTATGGAATGGTTACAATTGAGGTCCCAAAAAATATTTGATATCCTCATTAAATCATCAGGCGTATGCGACCTTCGGATTTGCAGAACATTTCCGGATGTGACATCACGACAGCGTACACCATCTTGCCATCCACCGGGGCATTGTCCCTGCGATGGAAAAGACCACGCTCGTTAATCTCACGGGCAATCTGCTCGATTTTCATCCCGTGTCCGGAGCTGGCGAGAAGGTACACTATGGCTTCTTCGATTTTCATTGATAGGATAATGTTATTATGCCGGTCCAGGCTAATTGCTACTAGAGAATTCAAGAATGTGTTTGTGGAAGCATCTGTGTATTCAAAAATCGCAGTATCCATTTTCAAGTAACCTGAGTACTCCTATTGGCTTACCATAAAGAGGTAGGATTGCTCTATCAGTCATCCACTTTATGTTGTCCATAACCATTGGAATTTTAGTGGTTGTTTGCAAATATAGTCTATAACGCGTGTTATTCCAAGTGTTATTAAATAATATATCGCAAATAATACCAGTGATACGTCCCATTATCCGAAGGATGTGCCTTTTGAGGTGCCGGAGGGGTGGTGCTGGTGTAAACTAGAAGAGTTATGTGTATTCCTATCGAGAGGGAAATCTCCGGTTTATTCGGAGACAATTAAAGAGTACCCGGTAT
>JAFUVU010000017.1 GCA_017477465.1 Bacteroidales bacterium | reverse complement strand
TCAAGGCCATCAGGATACTCAACAATGGGAGGCGTGCCATCAGCCTTGTCAAGTACGGTCTGAACTTCATCGCAGACACTCTCCTCAATCCGTTCAGACCAACCAAAATCAATGTGTTTGATTTTTTGTCATGTACTTAGATCGGCAAGGCCCATTACCAGAACGGACAGTACGACAGTACCATCGTTTATTACAAGACAGCCCTTTCCTATCTGGACCGGATGGCAGCAGGCGAAGCGGGGCCGGACAAACCCGACGGCTATCCGCAAGAGACCATCGACGACGCCCGCTCCAGTCTGTACGGCAACATGGGAAACCTTTATTATTCCCTCGACTCCCTGAACTTGGCGCTGGACTACTTCGCCAAGGCCGGAGAAATCTTCGAGCAGCACAACTGGAAATCAAGCAGCGCCGTCCTATGGTACAATATGGGTGAGATTTCTCTGGAAACGGGAGATTTCGGGAAGGCCCGGCAGTATTATGAGAAATCCCTGAATTACGGCTTGGCCGCCGGTGACTCCCTGTGGATTGCAACGCCGAAACTTGGAATCGGCACCGTCTATATGAAGCAGGGCAAGACCACGAAGGCGCTTGAATATCTACAACAGGCCGACGAATACTTCTCCAAGCATCAGGACCAGGAATACACCGACCGCATCGCCACCCTCGATGTGATGGGACAGGCGTTGTCGGCCCAAAAACGGCAACTGAAAAGCATCATCGGCGCAGGTGTTCTGATTATCCTTCTCCTTGCAACCCTCGTTGTCATCCTCCTTCGGGAACGGCGCCTCCGCAAAGAAAAAGAAGCGGCCGATGCCGTCATCAACGAAGCCATCAGTGAGCTGGTTCCCAAGCATATAGAAGCGACCCTTTCGGAGGAAGAGCAAGAAGAACAGCAGTCCACCGGGCAGAAAAAAATTGTCATCGTAGAAGACGAAAAATCCATCCTCAGCGACCGCGAGACAGACATCCTTCCACTCATCGCCCAGGGCCTCACCAGCCAGCAGATCGCCGACCGGCTCTTCCTCTCCCTTCCCACCATCAAGTGGTATCGCAGACGCCTGCTGATGAAGTTCGATGCCAAGAACACCGCTGAAATGCTCTCAAAGGCCCGCGAAGCCGGGATGCTGTAACAGATTCTGGCCCGCCTCCGGGAAGATGCCGCATAGTGAGCATCGTAAATATCTGTAAGAAAACCTTAAAAAGTTTTTGCAGGAAAGGAAAATATCTCTATGTTTGCATCAGTAGAACCCGCCAAGCCTCTTCGCAATGCTCAAATCGGTGGGTCTTTTTTTATCTATATGGGAACGGTTGCCTTTACTAAGACCTATCTCAACCCGGCCCAGCACATCGCCCTGCTGAAATCGAGAGGTCTTCAAATCACGAACGAGAATCTTGCCACTGCGTATCTGACCAATGACGGATACTATCGGCTCAGCGCCTATTTTTACCCGCTGCTGGAGATTCCCAAAGAGAATCACATCTACAAGCCGACAGCTACTTTCGACAAAGTTGTGTCCATGTACACCTTCGATTCCCGTCTGCGGGCGCTCCTGTTCCGCAAGATAGAAAAGATAGAGGTGGCCATTCGCAGTTGCGTCAGCCATATATTCTCATCCTCATATCGCAGTTCAACGCTTATGGACTGATCTCCTATAGATGCGATATATGAAAGATACTCAGCTGCGCCGGAACGAATGGTTATTTCTTTTTTCTTTGCCATAGGCCTTCAAATACTAATGGAACCATTTTTGAGGATCTCGACGCTATATATCTATTTGTTTTACAGCTCAAAGACTAATCTGACAAGAAGGCATCCAGACTTCCTTTAATCACGTCATGCTGAATTTTTTTAGAGACTTGTAAAAGTTCGGGAATATTTGTCTTAACGGTGTTGAATATGCCTTCAACATCAACGTCTCCATATTCGTGAGACAGGAAATTACGCATCCCAAAGACGGCAGGCCAGGGAATAGATGAGTATGTTTTGAAGAAGTCACTGCCACAAATGTTGCGGATCTTGACGAGACTTTCGGTTATATATTGGAGGCTCATTCCGCAGGCACGGAAAACAATGAGCCCGGGAGTGCTGGAGACAAAGTCGTCGGGCGCATTAATGTCCTTGCTCATTTCTAGCAACAGGTTCATCTCCTTTAATGCGGCATCAAGCAGGGAAAGAACGCGTTCTTTTTTAGGATACATAGATGGTCTCCTCCTTCAGACGACAGGCAAATTTTTCGGGAAAAATAGATTTGGAAGAAACAAGGTCTACGTGTCTTCCGAAAACGGTCTCCAATTGGCTTGCAATGGTGGAGTATAGAAATAAATCTGGCTTTGAGAGCGTAATGATGATGTCGATATCACTGTCTGCACGCCCTTCATCTCTGGCAAAGCTTCCAAACAGACCGATTCTTTCAATTCCAAAAGCCGACTTGTTGCATAAGTAGTAAACTTTAAGCATTGATAGTATCTGATCTCTTCCCAGTCTATTGCCACCTCTGACATCCTCATAATGTACGACGGCCTTATAACCAAGGGCATCAAGTACACGAGCGTACGTGGCAGGACTTCCAAGCTTTCCGCTCTCCATTCTGGATATCTGTGACTTGCTCATACCGGCCAATATTCCCACCTGCTCCTGAGTCATTCCCCTTGACTTTCGCATCCTTTTTATAGATTCGTTCATATCCATCTTTTTCGCAAATATAAGAATAGTTTAAGAAATATGCAACTTATTTATAAATTGTTCGACAGGGGTTAGAGGTGGGTCCCCAGCCGCAAACGAAAAAAGCCTGGCGTGAAGCCAGGCAACTAATGTGCGGGCAACGGGACAATTATCGAACCATTTTTGAAGATTTTGAAGTAGTATATCTGTTTGGTTTACAGATGCTCTGATAATCCATCTTTTCGTGCAGAACGCGGTCTACCCAGACTGAACCATCGTCATGCTTTTTAAAGAAGATGATATGATGGCCGACTCTATAACCCCAAAGTCCCTCTTTAATCTCGCTATAGTTTCTTGCGAGAAAATTGGGAAGGCCGGAAAGGTTTTGTATAGAGAAATATAACTGACGATAGTATTCCGAAGCCTGCTGCTCCGACCATTCCCTGGCGGAATACTCCCAAATACTGTCCAGGTCTGCAATTGCTTTCCTGGAAATATGATACTTAGCCATTGTTCCTCCCCCTGCTACTCAACTCCTGCAAATGAGCCTCAAAATCAAAGTCCTCCACATATCCGCTGGCCTCACCCTCCTCAATGGCGGAGCGAAGTGCCGCTATCTTTCGTTCATCTTCTTCCAGTTTGCGAAGACCGGCACGGATGACTTCGCTGGCATTTGTATATCTTCCTCCAAGAACGCTGGCCTGGATGAATTCGTCGAAATGGGGACCTAATGCTACAGTTGTCGTTTTCATAAGCATAACTATTACAATGCAAACATAAGAAATATTCTTATATTTTCCAAGGGTAAGAAGCAAGAAACTTTGCCGCGATGACATCCAGAATCCACCAGAGACGGAATTGCTGTCAACGTAGCTAGAATAAACAGAGCAGTATTAGAAAAAGGCGCCAGCAGGCGCCCGGCGGAGGGTGCGTCTTTGCCGGACCGCACTTCGCAGCGAAGCAACTAAGCCCCTTCCCCGAGGGAAGGGGTTTGGGGATGGGGTAACGTGGGCCGACGGAGTCCCTTCACCCGCACGAAAAAGCCGGCCCTCGAAGAGGCCGGCTCGTGCGGGTGAAGGGACTCGAACCCATACGCCTTGCGGCACCAGATCCTAAGTCTGGGTTGTCTACCAATTCCAACACACCCGCTTATTTGCGGATTGCAAAGTTACTAAAATTTCGGGAAATACAAATCTCGGCAAAAAAGTCTTTCGGCGCCATCGGCCAACAATCAAAACCTCGACACGGAAGTAACTGATACTCAGCAAAATGCTGAAATCAAGTGCGGCAAAAAGACACACTTGATTTCAACAAGTTGTTGATTCATAGACAGTTGCGTGTCGAGGTGGAAAAAATTCGGTGATATGGTGAAAAAAGCATATATTTGCAGATATGAGAGACATTTTTGACGGGTTGAATTCGCGGCAGCGGGAGGCTGTGGAAGCGACCGAGGGGCGGATTCGTGTAGTGGCAGGCGCCGGGACGGGCAAGACCAAGGCGCTTACGCACCGTTATGCCTATCTGGTGAACGTCCTGGGCATCGACCCCGCCAATCTGCTGTGCCTCACCTTCACAAACAAAGCCGCGGCAGAAATGCGCAGCCGCATCTCCCAAATGGTGCACAGCGGCGACTATAACGACTTCGTCTGCACCCTTCACGGCTTCTGCGTCAAATTCCTGCGCGAAGAAATCTACAGAATCGGCTTTCCAAAGTCCTTCACTATCCTGGACGAAGAAGACAGCAAAGCAATCGCCAAGCAGGCAATGGACGAGCTGGGCCTCAAGCGCACAGAAAAGACGGTGAAGCAGTTTCTCACCGCCATCGGCAAGGAAAAAGCGCTGCCGGGATACATCCAGACGTATATGCTCCCGGGCAGCATAATCTCCGACGAGATGCGGCGCACCTCCCGGCTGGCAGGCTACGTGAGCCGTCAGATGAAAAGCTACGCGCTTGATTTCGACGACCTTATGAACGTGACCAAGTATATCCTCGACCACTTTGCCGATGCCAGCGAAAAATGGCAGACGCGCCTCAACTACATAATGGTGGACGAAGCCCAGGACTGCAACCTTGACGACTGGGACCTTATCGAGCGGCTCAGCGCAAAGCACAGGAACCTGTTCATAGTGGGAGACCCCGACCAGGCAATCTACGAATGGCGCGGAGCAAGACCCGACCTTTTTGTAAATTTCGCGGCCGACCGTACAATAATCTTGGACGAAAACTACCGCAGCACGCCCCGCATCCTGGATGTCGCCAACTGCGTCATTTCCAATAATCAGAACCGCATCCCCAAAGACCTCTTCACAAGAAAGGCCGATGGCAGGGCCGTCATCCACTTCCACGGAAAAAAGCGAAAAGGAAGAGACGGAGTGGATAGTCTCGCAAATCCGTCTTCTGCTTTCCTCGGGCGCACGCCTCAGCGACATAGCAATCCTCTACCGCAGCAGCTACCTTTCCCGCGCCCTTGAGCAGGAACTGCTCGGCGCCCGCCTGGAATACAGCATCTGGGGCGGCACCCGTTTCTTCGAAAGGAAGGAAATCAAGGATGCCCTCAGCTACCTCCGCCTTGTGAACAATCAGGACGATGACATCAGCTTCGAGCGCATAATCAACGTCCCCTCCCGGGGGCTTGGCCGAAAGTTCCTCGACGGAATAAGAACCCTGTCAAGCGAACGGGGCATATCCCTCTACAGCGCCCTGCAAATCACGGCCAGTCCCAAGTCCCAAGCCTTTGTGGACCTTATCGAAGACGCAAAGCAATATGCCCTGGAAAACAGGGTGAGCGACCTCCTGAACCGCCTTCTCGAAGGCTCTGGATACAAGAAAATGGTAAGGGAAGACCAGGATGAGGACCGCCTGGAAAATCTGGACGAACTGCTGAACTCCATCCGTTTTTACGAAAGCGTACGCACTCCGGAAGAAAGCACCCTGGCCGATTACCTCCAGGACATAGCCCTATACACCAACGAAGACCACCGCAAGGAAACACCCACGATAAAGCTGATGACAATCCATCAGGCTAAAGGCCTGGAATTCCCATACGTATTTGTCACAGGCCTTTCGGAGGGCATTTTCCCCAACATGAGAAGCATACGCGAAGGAAAGAAAAACGGCGAGGAAGAAGAGCGCCGGCTCATGTACGTAGCAATAACCAGGGCCGAAAAAGCCCTCTTCCTGACGGAGAGCGAAGGCTTCAACGTATCCACCAAAATGAGCAAATACCCCTCGCGCTTCCTTGCGGAAATAAAGCGGGAACTGGTAGTTACGGAAGGAGTAGTGCCCGAAGAGCTCTGGAAGAGCACCCGCAACCTGACCCACGTCCTGGACCAGGAAAACTTCGATCAGGACAGGGCCGAATACAACTCCCCCTTCAAGGTGGGCGAACTTGTGAAGCATCCTGTATTCGGCGAAGGCGTAATAGTGTCCGCCAACAAGGATTACACAAGTTTTGACGTGCAGTTTGACAGCGGCGCAATCCGCACTCTCCGTGCCGGCTTCATCAGCCTGTCGGACTTGCCCTGACCCCCGCTGAAAGTTCCTAACCCACTGGAGAGCGCGGTCCAACTGCTTCTCCGGGCCTGTGGGCCGAAAGCGGGCCGGAACGTCACCTATGACTGCTGTTTCAGCAATGCTTTTGCATTGTCAAGGACATTGAGGATGCGATCGCACCAGGCGTCGAATTCCGGGTCGGGGATTTGGAGTTCGGGGTGCGCAAGGATGTTGTCGATGGTATCGGCAACGCCTTCTTCGAAGCGGACGGTGGCCTGGAAGCCGGGGACGGCCCGTTTCAGTTTGCTGTTGTCGTATAGCATGGTAGCGGCTTTGTCGCCGAGGAGAGCGCCGCGCAGGTCATAGGGCCCGATTTCGGCAAGGAATTCCGACGAAACGTGAACAGCCTTGAGTTCTACGCCCAACTTGCCCGCGATAATCTCGTAAATCTGGTTCCAGGTGAGAGTCTCGTCGGAAGTTATATGAAATGCGTTTCCCAGCGCATGAGGATTGCCCATCAGGCCGATAAATCCCTTTGCGAAGTCGGTGCTGTGGGTGAGAGTCCATTGAGAAGTTCCGTCGCCGTGGATTATCACACGCTTGCCGTCCAGCATGCGCCGGAGCACCTGCCAGGACCCCTTGCTCCCGTGTACGCCCAGCGGAACGGCCCGATTGCAATAAGTATGGCTGGGGCGGATAACAGTCACCGGGAAACCTTCCTGCCGATATTTCTCCATCAGAAAATCCTCGCAGTCAATTTTGGCACGGGAATAGGCCCAATACGGATTGGCAAGCGGGGTCCCTTCCGTAATGAAAGGGCTCACGGCCGGCTTTTGGTAGGCCGATGCGGAACTGATGTATATGTATTGCCGGGTGCGGCCCCTGAAGAGTCTCCAATCCCGTTCCACATGGGCGGGGACAAAGCCGATGAAATCGCATACGCAGTCCCAGGAGGTGCCTTCAAGGAGACTTGCCACTGCGGCCTCATCTTCGATATCGGCCTTTATGAAATGGACACCGTCCGGCACGGCCGAGCTGCGCTTGCCGCGGTTGAGGACTGTGAGGTCCCACTTACCTTCTGCCGCCAAGGAGGCGGTGATGGCGGTGCTTATGGTGCCTGTCCCGCCAATGAACAATGCTTTGGGCTTCATGATAGTTCACCTTTCTTGTCGCAAAGATAAAGGATACTCAATTCAAATGCAAGAGGACATTTGTATCGGCAGTGTGCTTCGCTTTCCGAAAGGAAATTGTTATATTTGTGGATTGGAAATGAAAGCGGGCAAAGTCATACGGAACGTCTTTCTTGGCATCATCGGCCTTATGCTGGTGCTGCTCGTCGCCTTTCAGGTGCTTATGCGCCCTAAGGTGCTGACCGGCATAGTAAACGACTTCGCGGCCGATTATGTCCAGGGCGATGTGAGTTTCTCCAAAATCAAAGCCCACGTAATCAAGAGTTTCCCTTACCTGAACGTAGAAGCGGAAGACCTTGTAATCACTTATCCGCACGCCCGGTATGCCCGTTTCGACAGCATATATCCCGATGCTCAGCAGCGCTTTTCGCTGGTCAAGGCCGGCTGGGAGCGCAGAAGCGTCCCGGGAGAGAAGCGCGGCGTCCCTGTCACGGACGGCACCGACACGCTTATCTCCCTCAAGAAGCTCAGCGTAGCCGTTGACTACATGGCTTTCCTGAACAATAAGGAAATCCACGTACACAAGGCCGAGCTGGAACGCCCCAGGATTTTTGCCCACTACTACGATTCCACCGCCGCCAACTGGGACATACTGCCGATAGGCGGCGACAAAGACACCACCGAAAAATCGGGGATGCCCGTAATCAAGCTCGACCGTATCCACTTGACCGACAGGCCTTTCATAGTATTCACAAACCCCGAAGACACCCTGCATGGAATGTTCACCATGCGAAGGCTTCTGCTGGACGGTCATCTTGAGACCGCCAACCTCTTCTCCTCCAAGGCCAGTCTGAAGATTGATTCGCTCTTCATATCGGGCCGCCTTCCTGCCGACACGGTAGCCCTTGCCCTGCAAAGCCTCAGCGCCCAAATGGACGAAAGGAACCTGAGCCTGGACGCCACGGCGAAAGCCCGCCTGAGAACCGGCAGCTACGGCCGCATGCAGCTTCCAATCAGCCTTAAGGCCGATGCCTTCATCCCCGAGGCCGCGCCCGGCGAAATGGGCGCGGAAGTGAAGAGCCTGAACCTGGCAGTATCGGCCCTGGAGCTTAACGGCGCAGGCACAGTCTGGAAAAGGGCCGACGGAGCCATGGACCTGGACGTAGAGGCCGCCATCAAGGAAGCCCCGCTTGGCAGCCTTATCGAAGAGTTCGACGACAACATCCCTGTCCTCAAGAAGATAAGGACGGATGCCATCCTCTCTCTGGACGCCAAAGTCAAAGGCCGTTACGGAGCCGGCGATACCCCCGCAGTAGATGCGCACATCCTGATTCCTCCCGCCAAGCTCGACTATGAGGGCCTTGGCAGAAAGGGCCGGCTGGGGCTGGACATCGAGGCATCGACAAACAATCTTAAAGAGGTTGACGCCAATATTGAGAGGCTGTTTCTGGACTTTGTGGGCGCAAAAATCGACGCCGTCGGCAATGTCCAGGACGTTCTTGGGGACGATCCGCTCGTGAACCTCAGGGGCAATATCCACGCAAGGATAGACTCCCTCACCAACGCCTTCACGCGGGAAAGCGGCATCCTGGGAACAGGGCGCATCGACGCCAAGCTCCAAGGCAAGGCCCGCCTTTCGCAGCTGGACATGGTGCACATCGGCAACGCTACTATAAA
The DNA here is from genome assembly GCA_017477465.1 of Bacteroidales bacterium. Lineage (GTDB taxonomy): Bacteria > Bacteroidota > Bacteroidia > Bacteroidales > UBA932 > Cryptobacteroides. The sequence goes on along the minus strand of JAFUVU010000017.1, from coordinate 4,215 downwards.
TTGCGACCTTACGGCCCGGGATTTCAGCCTGGATATGCCTGACAATAAGCTTCATGCCTTCCTCCCGGAACTGGACCTGAACCTTGCCACCAAAGCCAACAAGATAGACTGCAACATCCGTCAGGGCGCGCGCGTCCTTGCCCTTAAGGCCGATGCCGACACCCTGGACGTAACCCTGGACGACATGTTCATCCGCGGCAGCAAGGTCAAGCTCCTGCTGCAGAATTCGGCCGATATCCTAAAGGGAGGCAAGGATCTGACTCCGCTGATGGGCCTTCTGAAAGCCGGCAGCCTGCGAGTCAGGGACAGCGAAGGGATGGCCATCGGGCTCAGGGACAACATGGAGCAATTCCGCATCACTCCGGCCACAAAGGAGCGGCCCACCCCGCGCCTAAGCCTGAAATCGGAAAGCGGCGGAATCCGTGCCCGCATCGGCGAGAATATCTACGCAATGCGCGGAGTCAAGATAGACCTCGCCGCATCCCGCCACCAGCGTCGGCAGGGCTCTCAAGCCAGGCGGAACCACCTTCTCGATTCGCTGCAGAGGGTCTATCCGGGCGTTCCTCGGGATTCCCTTTTCCGCAAAGCCCGTCAAAACCGCGAGCGCCGTCTTCTGCAGGACGACTTTGCCTCAAAAGACATCAAAATCAGCCTTGGAAAAAGCATAAGCGATTATCTGCGCACCTGGGACGTCGAAGGCCTGCTGGAAACGGAAAGCGGCAGGCTCGTGATGCCGTCCTTCCCCCTGAAGACAAGCCTGTCGGCAGTAAAAGGCCGATTTGACAACGACACTCTGGATCTTCAGAACCTCACCGTTCAGGCCGGCGAATCGGACATTTCCGCAAAGGCCACCCTCAGCGGGTTAAGGCGCGCACTGTCCGGCCGCGGGCGCTCCAAGCTCAAGCTGAAGGCTAACGTCAGCAGCAATTACATCGACGCCAACGAGCTTATGCGCGCCTACGCCTACTACTCGACCTACGAGCCGCCGAAAGAAGCGACCGAAGCCTCCGACGAGGCGGTAGAATCGGCCACTCAGGCAGCTGTACTGCCGGATTCCACCTCCTCCAAGCTCATTGTCATACCTTCCAATCTGGAGGTTGATTTCTCCCTGGAGGCCAGCGGCATCAAGTACGACAGCCTGCTCATCAACTGGGCAGCGGCCGACGTTGCCATGCGGGACCGTACCCTCCAGATAACCAACGCCCTCGCCGCCTCCAACATGGGCGACATCTTCTTCGAAGGCTTCTACGCCACCCGCTCGAAAAAGGACATCAAGGCTGGCTTCGACCTCAACCTGGTTGACATCACCGCCGAAAAGGTAATCACCCTCTTCCCCGCAGTCGATACGCTTATGCCCATGCTCACCTCCTTCGCCGGAGACCTGGACTGCGAGCTTGCCGCAACCACGGATATCGACACTTGCATGAATCTGGTGCTGCCCTCCATCGACGGCATCATGAAAATATCGGGCAAAGACCTTAGCCTCAAAGACAGCGAGGAGTTCACCAAGATAGCTAAACTCCTCATGTTCAAGGATAAGAAGAAAGCCATCATAGACAATATGGCCGTAACGGGAATGATCAAGAACAATATCCTGGAGGTGTTCCCCTTCGTCCTTGACGTAGATCGCTACCAGCTGGCGGCAAGCGGCACCCAGCATCTTACGGAGGAGTTCAACTACCACATTTCGGTCATCCGCTCTCCCCTGCTGTTCAAATTCGGCCTCAACGCCTGGGGCCCCGACTTCGACCACATCCACTATGGTCTTGGCAGGGCTAAATACCTGAGCGCCAACGTCCCCGTTTTCACCAAACAGTTAGACACCGCCCAATATTCGCTGGTCGCAGCAATCCACAATATCTTTGAACTTGGCGTAGAAAAAGCAATGGCGGAAAACCGTACGGCAGAGTATCTTGCCGGCGCAGGCAGTGCAATCAATCAGGCCGAAAGCTATCAATCGGCCGATTCGCTGGCCACCTCCGACTCCCTGGCCAGAATGCGCAGCCTGCTTGAAGATGTCCTGTCGCAGACCAGCAGCAACCGTGAAGCCCTGAAGGAAGAAGTGGTGAGGCTGGAGGCGGAGGCAGCTCAAACAAGTCAATCGGCAAAGCATGAATAGTTTTGATTACCTGGAAGTTACCGTCCGCCTGGAGCCTTTCACAGAAGAAGGCGCCGGCATACTAATGGCCGAACTCTCCGACCTTCCCTTCGATTCCTTCGTAACCGAGGAGCCCTTCCTCAAATGCTATATCCAGACCGAGCAATACCGCCCCTCGGACGTCAAAACAGTCCTGAGCGGCTATCCTTTTGCAGCGTCGTTCACTGCCGCGCCGGTGCAAGGGCAGAATTGGAACAAGGCGTGGGAGTCATCGTTCCAGCCCATCGTAGTGGATGGCAAGGTCACCATCAAAGCGCCCTTCAACACCGACGTTCCGCGCACCCGCTACAACATCTGGATCGACCCGCAGATGGCCTTCGGCACGGGATATCACCACACTACCTTCATGATGATGCAGCGCATGCTGGCTATCCAGATGCGCGGTCTTTCAGTCTGCGACATGGGCTGCGGCACCGCCATCCTTGCCATCCTGTCGGCCAAAATGGGTGCGGGGAAGGTGTTTGCGGTCGATATCGACGCTGTTGCGGCCCAATCGGCCTGGGGCAATTGCCGATGGAACAGAGTGGGCACTCGCGTACAGGTGGCCTGCGGCGACGCTTCCCTCCTTCAGCTGTCCAGCTACGACGTGCTGCTTGCTAACATCCATCGCAACATAATCCTGGAGGACCTGCCTACGTATTCGCGTTCGCTAAGACGCGGCGGGCACCTTCTGCTCAGCGGTTTTTACGATGCCGATGCCGCAGCCATCAGCGATGCAGCTGTGTCTGTCGGCCTCACTCCAGCCGGCTCATCCTCCCGCGAAGGCTGGGCCTGCCTGGAATTCATAAAGTTGTAAAAATAAGCTGCTTCAGCGACATTTGCCCGGAACAGGAGCTGCGGACAGGAGCGTTGAAGCTGCTTACTTTCAAATGACTTTGAAATATTGAAGATTCTGGAAGCCGGGGGTGAGTTCTCCGGCTTCTATTTTGTGGATCAGCTCCGTGACTTTTTTGTTCAGAGGAGTGGGGCAGCCCACTTTGCGGCCGAAATCGGCAATTGCTCCGTTTATTGCGTCCACCTCTGTCTTTTTGCCGTTTTCAATGTCCTGCAACATGCTGGCTTTCAGCTTTGCGTGCTTGGAGATTGCTATCGGCAGGATTATCAGGGAAAGGGCCTTTTTCACAGGGCCTTTGTAGTTGAGCAGCTTCACTGCGTCTTTTCCCTGCACCGGCTCAATCACTATATTGGCGGTAGCGCAAACGTCTATGCATTCTTTGATAAGGCCGAGGACTATCTTTCGGGATGCCATCGGCTTTGCCGCTTCGCCGAAAGTGCAGCCGAGGACCGTGCTCATGCCCGAAAAGGCAGAATTGATGAGCAGTTTGCTCCAGCGCGTGCCCACGAAATTGCTTTCCACGGTCACGGGGCCCATGCTTTCCAGGATTTCCTTTACCTGGCCGATGTAAGGATGCGGTTTTTCCTGCCATGAGCCAAGCGAGAAGGTCAGGCTGTCCGGGGAGCTTGTGAGTTCGCATTCGCCTGGGCCTTTCATCGTAGCGCCCCACGCTACCGTACATCCGAGAACCCTGTTTTCGCCCACTATTTCGGCTATTCCTGCTTCCGGAAGACCGTTCTGCAGGGTTACGATTACGCCATCGGCCGCAAGATAATCTTTCAAGAATGTCACCACTTCCTTGTTGCGCTGCTGCTTGGTGAGAAGGAAGATTATGTCGTACTTCCCTTCCATCTTGTCCGGCGTAAGGGCAGTGACTCTCTGAGTGAATTCCAGCGTGCCTGTTACATGGGCACCATCGGCCTGCAATGCTTTTACATGGGCCTCATTATGATTGATGAGGTCTATCTTTTTTCCGCTGCGGGTTATAAAAGCCCCCAGAATAGTTCCCAAGGAACCTGCGCCATAAATTGCGCTTCTTAAAACCTTGTTTTCCATAGAGGCAGCAAAGTTAATAAAAAGCTCTAAGTACATGACAAAAAATCAAACACATTGATTTTGGTTGGTCTGAACGGATTGAGGAGAGTGTCTGCGATGAAGTTCAGACCGTACTTGACAAGGCTGATGGCACGCCTCCCATTGTTGAGTATCCTGATGGCCTTGA
>JAFUVU010000016.1 GCA_017477465.1 Bacteroidales bacterium | reverse complement strand
GCTCCAGGGGTAGCCGCGCGGCCAGGGGCGAGACGCCCCTATGAGCGCAATATATATCCACAAACTACACCGCTGAATCGAAGTGATGACCTATATTGCAACTTCTTTCCAAATCATTTGGAAAATCCATAAGAATAGATACGCTTTTTTTCAAGCATTCCCTTGATATGCCGATGTCACTTTCTGCAAAAGCATTTTGAGGAGGCTGCTGGAATCCACGCTGGCCTCATTGCTGCTGCCTTTAACTACTATCACACAGTCGAGGGCGGGCATCACTATGAGCCAGTTGCCTTTGGAGCCTTTGGCCATGTACGCGCCCTTAAGATGCCAGGTGTACGAGGTGGAACTGGGACTGAACAGCCACCACATGTAGCCATAGCTGAACAGCCCCTTTCCTGCTTCAGTCCAGTTTGTACGTTCGGTGAGCATCTCCTTATGCCAGGAGGACGATATCAGCTGCTTGTCTCCCCATCGGCCCTTGTTTAGCATCAGATAACCGACGCGGGCGAGGTCACGGGACGAAATGCGGAAATGATAGGCCTGGTACTTGGAAATGGTGGTGGTCCCGGACTTGTACTGAGCGCTCCTTTTCCAGTCTTGCATGCCGACGGGAATGGCAATCTGCTCCTGGAAGGCGTCGAAGATGTTTTTCCCGGTCTTCTGCTCATAGATGTATCCTGCGGCGTTGAAGTCCCAGTTGTTATAGACAAAATGCTCTCCGGGCAGGTACTGGTCTCTTGTAAGGGTGTTCACTTCGTCGGAAGAACCGCCGTTGGACGCCTTGTGATAGACACCGGAGCGGGATTCGATAATATGCTGGATGGTCGCGGTGAGTTCCTGCTCCGTGAGGCCTACAGTGTAGCCTTCTTCAACAACATCGGTAAGCCCGATGTGGCCGATTGTTTCGCTGAGGTCTATCGTGCCATCCTCCACGGCCTTGCCGTAAAGCATTGACAGCAGGCTCTTTCTTGCCGATGCGATATAGTACGAGGCATCTGAAGGCGCACCGTAGGAGTAAATGAGCTCACCTCCTGAAAGCACCTGAATAGCGGTGAACGCACTTGCAAGGGCCGATCCGCTCGAGAGCTCGGAGATTTCATTCAGCACAGAGGCGTCGAAGGCGTGGGCGGCAGGATCGGCCACCGTCCAGTCGGCGGTAGGGAATGCCGGCTCGCTGCTTGTGAGGCGGAAACCGCGGGCATCGACAAGAGTTTTCCATGGATCGGCCTCATTGTAGGCTTTGAAGGCCTGGGCCGGGATTATGATGATGCGGCTGCTTTCGTCGCTGAGCCGTCCGACCTGGTTGGCCGCCGTGCCTCCGGAATCCATATTGTTCCCTGACCCACCTTTGGGCGGAGTGGCGGAAAGGCACTGAATTGTGGAAAGGTAAAGTGCACGAATTCCCCAGTTGTTGCCCATCGAAGGGGAGCCCTCGATGATGATTTTTGTGACTTTGTAGTTGGTATCGAAGCAGTAGCGGGGAATAGTAACTGTATTGGGGCCGAAGGTTACGGTGAGCGGACTGTCAGGCGTGTTGAGTGGATTGCCTGTCTGATTCCTGCAGGAGAAAACGCCATGCGTACCGCTTGTGGGTGCAGGGGAGTCGTAGTAAACGTTTGCCAGATTGTAACAGTAAGCAAAAGCCTGCAGTCCGATGGAAGTCACGCTTGAAGGGACAGTGACATCCGTGAGAGCGGTGCTGCGGAATGCGCCTTCGCCGATACTTACAATGCCGTCCAGCGATACCGACGTAAGTGCGGCGCAGCCTTCAAATGCCTTTGCCGGAATCTCCGTTACATTTGAAGGGAAGGATATGGACGAGAGCTTTCCGCAGGCTTTGAAAATATCCGGGAAGCTTGTGCTCTCGTACTCGCTTTGGGACAAGTCCAGCGCCACGGCACCGCTCTGGGCCTGAATTGCCGACAGAATATCCTGCAGGGTGTTCTCTTTAGGATATCCGCGCACGGCCAGAGAGGAAAAACCGCTGGGAATGGAAGATTGCCAAGCCCCGCCGCCATCGACGGAATAGGCAATATCTTCCGAACGAGAGTCGAAGGTGGACAGGTTGAGCCCGAACTGGTAAACCATTCCCCGGGAGTCGTTTTTCCCTTCGGCATAGGCCAGGGGTACTGGAGTGGCTGGAGTTTTGGTATAAACCGCAGCCGTAGTGGTTACGCTGACCTGAGTGATGGAACTGCTATAGGGAGGGAAAATCAGGAACAGCCTGGCTCCGCTGTTTTTGTCACGGCCGGCAAGGGCACAGGGATTCTCCAGATTGACAGTATAGCTGATTTCGGTGCTGTTTCTGGCGGGATTTCCACCGTTAAGGCGGGCTTCGAAATAGTAGGGGACTTTATCTGCCAAAGTGATGCTCACGCTTTTGAGCTGCTCATCGGCAAGCATTTCAGGGTGAGCGCCGTACACGTTGAATACTATGACGGCGCAGCCCCATTGCAGCTGGAGGCCGCCCAGGGAGTATGTGCCTTCGTCAACGATGAAGTCGCTGCTGCTCACAGGGGCATAGAGAATGATTCTGTCAGTGCCGACTGCACCTTCTTCGGCCTGCTTCTGCGTGGTCTCGATAGGCACCTTGAGGCGCCAGACCGTGCCGTTCTTGTAGGTTATGGGGCTCAGGCCGGCGGGAATCACCACCGACTTGATGTCATTGGCCGTGAAAGAGCCAAGATCGACAGTACCGGAAAACTTTCCTTTGGCCACGCTTGAAATGCTGGCCGATGTCCAATTCTCCGATGCGGTGGCGCTGGTTCCGTTGCCGATATTGATATCCATCTTTTCACTCCCTTCCCATGCGAGGTCCTGGCCTTCGAAGACGACCTTTGTGGCCTCCTCGTGAGGGTACTCAGCCTCGATGCTAAGCTTGAAGGAGCGAGGCATAACCTCCTCTTTCTCCATCTTGACGGAGCAGGAAGCTAGCAGAAAACCTATAGGAACAATTAAAATAAGCGGTTTCATAAGAGACATTTATAGGTATTGTTTTTACATTAGAAGCGATAGGACAGACTTGCAAGTACGTATTGGTTTGTACCGGTATATTTTCCTGCCGACATGCTCATGCCTGCAAAACGGTGCAGGAGGTTCCAGGTGTCGGAAGGGGGGATGTGCGAAGCTTCAAGCTTGACGGTGGCCTTGCCGCGAAGGAAGTTCTTGGACAGGGATGCGTTCCAGTATAGGGGATCCCTGTTGAGGATTTCGTATGTGTAGCCTCTGTTCTGTATCAGGGTTATTTCCGTTGACAGGCGGATGCTCCAGGGCAGTTTGAAGGTGGCCTCCACGCCTTCCCTGAAAGAGTAAGGCGACTCGTGGAAATCGGGCCGCAGTAGGCTCTTTCCCGGCGCCCAAAGCACCGCCGCCTTCAAAGACAGGTATATGCGGTTCCAGTGGGCGGTGAAGGTAAGTTGTTCTTTCAGCCTGCCACGCAGCAGGGTATTGACTTCGTCGGCCTTTAACTTGGTGTTGTACAGGTAGTTCTTCTCGCAGAAGAAAGCGCCGCTGAGGAGATTGCCGATGCTGTATGGCGTCCCCTTGAAGTCGTGGTGGAAGTTGAAGTTCCCCTCGGCCGAATAATTGCCGTCGATATTGCAGCTGCGGCTGATGCGCCCGCCTGTCTCGGGGATGTATTCGGTGGAGGTCGTGAAGGCGTTGTCGGTTTTCTTTGCAACGACTTCGCAGACAAAGCTGTGCCCCTTGGATGGAACGGAGAGCGTGTAATTGAGCTTAAGCTGCTGATTGAAAGCCGGTTTCAAATCAGGGTTGCCCGTTCTCACGTACAAAGGGTTGGTGCCGCTGTTTACGTTCATCAGGTTGACGGGGCGGGGAGTGGTGATGAAACTGCGGTAGGTGAATCCCAGCTGCTCGTTTTTGGAAGGATTGTAGCGGAGCGTAATGTAAGGGGCCGGATAAATGTCGAAGGTAGTCTTTTCTACGTGGCTTATCACGGGCCTTACAGAGATGCCGGCGGTAAGGTTGAATTTCTTCCTGACATAGCGCAGATTGCCGATGGCGGCAAAAAGGAAGCCGTTATAGAGTCCTTCGGCCGACAATTCCGGATTCAGGCAGTCGCGGTAGCCTTCCGGCAATGCTTGAATCTGCTTTCCTGCCGATGTGCTCTCCATCGGTGCCCAGTCGGGGGCCAGTCCTTCCATGGAGTAGAAATCGCGCTTCATGCCGTGGGTAATCCAACGGGCGTTGAGGATGAACTGGAGGTACAGGTTCTTGGTAAGCGGCTCGTTGTAAGCGCCTTGAAGGAGAAGGTCGGTGTCGCTCCAAGGGCGCTGGAAATACTGTTTGCGGACAGTTTGCTTCTTGCTGTAGCTGGCAAGGTAGTCGTTGAAATAGTGATAATCGCCAAGGGTGAAGCTCCCGGATAGGCGGGCTGTCACTGAGCGTCCGCGTTTTGCGAAGCGGCGTGTAAGCACCAGGGACACTCCTCCCGATACTTGCCGCTGCTCGCTGGCGAGGGTTTGATGGATGTTGTGAAGCGGACTCGCATCCGTGGTGGGATAAACGTTAAACGCCTCTGTATAAGGCTGCCGCCAGCTGCCCGATGTGCTAAAGCTTATCTTGGGCTTAAGCAGCAGGGTCAGTTTCTTATTGGGCTTCCATTCAAATGTATTGTCCGACGTTAGCTTATTGTTGTCAATCCGGGCAGTTTCGGCGATGTCGTAAAAAGAAGTGCCGCTGCTGTAGATGGTCCTTGACTCGGTTTCCCGCTCGCGGAAAGTGCTGCTTCCGGTGTAGGAGATGTTGGCGCTTATTTCGGCCTTCCCTTTTTTCCCGCTGTAATCGATACCGGCTTCCCGTGTTTGGTTGTCTCCCGCGGAGCCCAGTCCCAGCCTGCTGAGAGAGCCTCCGCTTACCGTCTGCCCTTTTGCACTGTTGCTCAGATTGCCGACGATGGAAAGCTGCGAATCCTTGTCCATTTTGGATGCGCTGAGGGCCGAACGGTATCGGCCCGGAATGCCGCCGCCGGCTTGAATGCTGCCTTTCCAGGCGTCCAGAAAGCTCTTTTTGATGGTGACGTCCAGAACTTGCTCTTCCTCTCCGTCATCTATTCCGCTCATGCGGGCAAGGTCGCTCTGCCTGTCATAGCTTCGGACAGACTCTACGCCTCGGGCTTGGATATTCCTCAGGCCGGTCAGCACGTCTCCGCCAAAGTAGAGGCGCCCGTTCACCAGCAGGCGGGATATTTTCCTGCCGTACAGGGTGACTTCGTTGCCGTCGAACTCCAGCCCCGGGATTAGTTTCAGGAAATCTTCAAGTACGGCGTCCTGCTCAAGCATGAACGCTTCCGGACTCACTATCAGCGTGTCTCCGCGGGTGCGGAGGGCGGGAGGCGTGGCCACTACCCGGGAGGCTTCGAGCTCCTGGATGTTTTCCTGCGCGTTTGCCTGCACTAAAGCCGTCAGCAGCATAATGCTGCCGACAACAATCCTGTATGAGAGGCGGATGCCCATGCTAAAGCAGTTCTATGATGACTTCGCTGTCGGCATTATCTTCATCGGCACGTACATATACGTCCAGGTATATGTATTTTACGGGCCCTTTGGATTTGTCGGGGTTCAAAGTTATGGATGCTTCGGGACGGGTTTCTCCAAGGCGCAATTTGCAGTTGATGTCCAGGATGGGCGTTTTTGCGCCGCGGAGGCGGATGCGTTCTATGCTTACGCTGTCGTCTCCGTCAAGCTGCTTGAATCCAAGGCCCTGCAACGCGGCATATTGCGAAGGATAAAGCATGTAAGAGAAGCGTTGGAGGCCTTTTTTCAGATGGAAGGAGCTCCAGCCCGGCAGCTCGGAAGTGCGCTGCGCTGTTCCGGCAAAGTCTTCAGGAAGTTTCCTGGCGGCCTCGAGTATATCCCCGCAGTCCTCAGCCGGCGAAAGGGGCTTCAGGTCTTCGGCAAAGTGGTATTCCCAATTGTCGAAGTCGAAGGGCTCGCCGGCGGCCCTTGCTTCGAACCAATGCTCCCAGCGGGGCAGGTAGTAGTCGCGTATAAGACCCGACCAGATGCGGGCGGCATAATCGTCCAAACCGTCGTGCATTCTGCCTCTGCCCCAGGTGGTTATGAGGCGCCGGGCGTTGGTCTCATAGTGGTCTTTTTCCTCCGGGGTGTCTCCTTGCGCCCTTGCGAAACCCCTCCAGCGTTCAAGGCGTGAGAGCGGGTTTTTGTCAAGGAAGCTGTCGGCCCTCAGGAGCGCATCTTTGAAGCGGGAACGGAGGGAATCGGCCTTTTCCGACTCTCCTGTTTTGAAGCAGCGCTCTATCTCGTCGGCAAGAATTTCGGCCTTGCCGAAGGCGTAGAAGCCAGCCCAGAGAGCAAGGTCTTGCAGGTAAACGGGGTTGCCGCCAAGCTCCTTGCCTGCATCTATGAAATGCTCGATGGCGCTGAAATGCCTCTGACTCAGGTCGTAGCGGCCTCCTCTAAGGAAGAAGGGCTGCCGCTGGAGCCGATAAATTGCCTGGCTGGAGGTGAAACTGTAGGAACTCTCCAGCATATCGTTCCAGAAGGCTTCCATTTCCGCCGGGCAGGAGCCGTAGCGGTTGATGCTGTATTCGCGCAGCCTTTCACGGATGTCGCGCCTTTCGATGTGCCAGGGGGCGTCGTAGATAATCTCGTACACCACGTCGTTGTTCTCCACTCCTTCAGGAGCGCTGCCAAGGCCGATAAGATTCCCCTTATTGGCCGATTCCAGCGCATTCAGGTGCCCGTTGAGGTAGAACTCCAGATTGCCTACCGGAGCGTTCCTGCCGCCGAAATTGGGCACGGTGCTGTATATCCAGTGTTTGCCGTAAAGGGCGGGGGCGTATTCCCAGGTGGGGGAGATTTCCCAGATATCGTGGTTGTAGTCTTCGCTCAGATCCAGGACAAGCAGTTTGTCGTCAGGCACTTCCGAGAATAAGGCACGGATACTTTCGGGGTCCCAGATATTGCGCTGATATCCGAACATCCATCCCTGAAGCACCCAAACGGCGTCCGGATTGGCCTGGCTGATAGACTGATAAAGAGTCTTTCCGTATGAAGCGATCTGTGCAAAGCGCTCCGGGGTTCCCTGCGGAGCAAAGGGAACGCTCATCTCGTTGAAACTGTCGGCAAGATAGAATTTTCCTTTGCCGAACTCGGCCTCCCACTCCTGAATGTACATCTTTGCAATCTTTTGGTACAGAGGCGTTTCGGGGGATAGGAAGGTGGATACGTAGTCCGGTCCGTCCTGCCAGCCGGAGGGGATGAACTCCACGTCCGGGTACAGGCGCTTCAGAGCCTCGGGCACAAATCCCGCAAAGGCGTTGAATACCGGCTCTATCCCAAGCTCTTCCATACGCTTCACGATTTTGTGCTGCAGTTCCAGCGACTTGTCATACCACTGCCCTCCGCCGTCCAGACCGCTCATATTGCCCATTCTCAGCCAGGGAAGATGTGCGGGTCCGGTGACAAAAGCGTCAATCTCTTCATCGCTGAGGCCCAGTTTGCGCCATACACGGGCATAGATGGCCTCGCTTCCTATAGGGGCAAGGGTCATGTTTATTCCGTGCAGGGCCATCCTGTCCAGTTCCTCCTCCCACTCGTCCCAGCCCCAGTATGGCATGGTGTAGCCGAGGGTACACACGTTCATGTACTGGCGGTGGAGGAAGGGTGTGGAAACGGTATCGGCAGGCTCATCGGCTAGTTTCCGGGGCAGCGAAAGCGTATTGGCGCTCCAGGTGCGAAGGCCTAAGTGATGGCTTCCGCACCAGTCGTAGAAGCCCCTGCACGCAGCGGATGGAGAAGTTGCGGTTATGTACAGTTTACCGTGCTCTACGCGGGTTGCGTAGCTGTCGCCGCCTTGCGCCGATGGGTCAATCTGTATCGACAAATTCGACGGGCGCTTGCCAAGTGAGCGTTCTATAACGTCCATCGCCGCCTCTTCCTGAGGGGAAAGCGGTGTTTCCCGGCAAGAAAGGGCGGCAATAAGACTGAGGATAATCAATAATACTTTCTTCACACCTTATTCTGCAGTTATGGTGAAATCGGCAAAAATAGGGAAATGGTCCGAAGGATAGATGTTGCTGTCGGCACCGTAGAGGGTGTTGTCGCACTCATAATAAGTGGGTGTGACGCCGGTGCCCTTGTAATAGATGTAGTCTATGCGGCTCTTGCCTTCCGGCGCCGTGTAGCCGTTGAAGGTGTATTCCGAGCCGCCTCGGGCCGATTCGTCCAGGGAGAGGAAGGTGTCGGACCAGTAGGTACGATAGTGTACCGAAGACTCGTGGGCGGGGTTGACATTCAAGTCCCCTACGAAGAAGGACGGCAGGCCATCGGGGTTCAACAGCGCTTCCTGGGAAGAGTATACGACGGAGTAGGTGGCGTTGTCTGCCGAGGAGAGCATTCCGTGCGCACACATGAAGAAGACCTTGATGCCGGTGCTCTTATGTTTGAGGACGGAAGTGATGGCGCCTCGATAGAAACTGCTGCCGGCATAGGTCCCGGTGGTGGGCTTGTCGGATGCCGTGCGTTTGTTGGGATCGGGACCTACCCAGAAGGTTTTTACGTTGACCATTTCCCAGTCGGCCTTTTTGTAGGCGATACCGACGGATTCGTTGTTGGAGCCGGCATTGGGGCGGAAGAAGACGAAGCCATAGACACTGCCAAGGTCCTCTCGAAGATGGTTGTGCTGCTGGGAAGCAGCAGCGCTGGGATTGGTGGCTTCCTGAATGCCGAAGATGTCAAAGTCGTCGGCCAGGATGGACTGGACCAGCAGGGGGCGCCGGGTAGCCCATTTTTTGTTTTCGTCGGAAGTGTCGGCAGTGGCTATTCGGATGTTGTAGGAGCCGACTCGCACATCGACGCTCCCCGAAGGGCTGGTCGCGTCCGGGGAGGATTCGATAATGTCAAATCCGTTCTGGAGCACCATGTTTTTCCAAGGGTCCTGCTCGGCTATGGTTCCTACCAGCGAGGCCGGAACAATGAGCTTGCGGTCGGCCGATGTTCCGGGAGCGATGCCGATATTGCTTCCCGGCGTGGCGTTGGTGGGCATGGAGGTGACGGCCGAGAAATCCATCTCGGAAAGGCCCAGCGTATGTTCAAAAGCATAATTGGAAAGGGTGGGCGCACTCTCGAAGACAAGTTTGGTGAGCTTCCTGTTATACCGGAACATATAGCGTGGCAGACGAGGGCTGTTCGGCCCCACGGTGAAGATGAGGGGATTGCTTGTGGAGTTGGCTGTCTCCGTCACTTCCGTGGGATTGTTGGTGCCGTAGTCCAGCGTCATGTCGGCATAGGCGAAGTGGGCGTGGTTATTGCCTGTGGAGCCGTTTCCGCCAATTTGGCCGGCCTTGGAATTGTAATAGACCGTCTGCAGGTTAGGGCAGCAGCCAAAGGTGAGCCAGCCCGGCATTGAGCTGACGGTGGAGGGAACGGTCAAATGCACCAAGCCGCTGTGATAGAAGGCTTTGGTGTTGATGGTGGTTATCTTGGTACCCAGGTCTACGCTTTCCAGTCCCATGCACCAGGCGAAGGCTTCACGGGAAATCTCCGTCACGTTGGATGGGAATTTGATTGATTTGAGCTTGGTGTCGGGAGCGTCGGAAGTGGATTTGAACACATCGGGCCAGACTTCCTGTGTGAGCGTTGCCTGACTCAGATCCAAATCCACAGGTTCGGGATTGGCAGTGATTGCATCGTGAATCTGCTCAATGTCAAGTATAGTGAGCGGGCGCGCCGATGTGGTTTTTGCAGCAAGAGCTGTAAAGCCGGCAGCAGGGAATTCTGTGCTCCAGGTGCTTCCAGCGTCGGTTGACCACTGGATTGCGGCCTCCGTCCTCGTCCACTTGCCGTTGCCAAGGTTGAGTGCGAATGGATAGACGATGAAGTTGCCCAGGGCATTTTTCTGAGGAAATTCCAGGCTTACGCTTTGGGTATATGCGGCCTTGTCTGTGATAACCGTGATTTTTGTAACCGTGCGTTTTCCGCCCATACTGGCGCTTACATACAGCACAGGAGCGTTTGAGCGGTCTTTATCGGCAAGGGTGACCTCTTCCATAAGGCTCACTGTGACGTAGTGGGGCCCGTTGGAGTTGAAGGATTTGTTTCCGTCTTTGATGATATACTCCATGGTGCCGCTGAAGCGGTCGCTTGCATCCAGACGGACAGTTTTAAGGATCTCGTCATCCTCCATATCGGCATGTTTTCCGAATACGGCGAGACGGATCATGTTGCTGGCAGAATGAAGATCTATGTCAGAGATGACTTTACCGTTGTCGTCTTCCTTGAGGTCGGTGCTGGTGATGGGGGCGAAGAAAGGGAAGTACGCCGGATTCACCTCGGCGGAGCGTTCCTGTATCTGGTCTGTCGGGATGGGGCAGACAATGCGGAACTGGCTGGATGTATATTTGACAAAAGCCTGTGCTTCGTCGGGGACGACGATTGCCCTTAGGTCTGTCGCCTTTAAATTTCCAACGCGTACAGTACCTGCAAAAACGCCTTTGGATACCGATCCCAAAGCGTTTGACACGCACTGTGAATTAGTGGTGCAGCTTGTTGAGGCTACGATTGCCGATGCGTTTTCAGTGCCCAGCCATCCAAGGGTCGAGCCGCTTTCGCTTTCGGTAAAAGAAACTTTGGTGTCACTTTCAAGGGTGGGGTAATCGGCCATTACCCGGAGCTCAAAGCTGCGCCCCTCGTCTTCGTTGATGTCTGTTGCCGATTCCTCTTCGACGGGAAGTTTTTCCAGCTCAGGAACAGCTTCCCTGCTGCAGGCCGGAATAAGCCCAACTACTGCAAACGTGCAGATAAGCTTGTTGTAACGCATCATAGTTAAATCTCGGTTTCAGGTTGCCAGGTAGCGCCGGGCAGATGGTTTGAAGGATAGACCATGGTGGATGACTCTGTTTCCAAAGTCATTACAAATGTCTCGGGAATTGTGTAATTCTTTTTCTGTTCCATATTGTTATTTTAATATCTGATTTCCATTAGATACTTGGGACCTCCGGTAGCGCTGTCCATCATGAGCTCCAGCAGCAGATTCCAGCTGATGAAGCCAATGAAGCGGCCGTCGCTGTCGGTGTATGTGAAGGCGGGGGAGAGAGGCTCACCAGTTTCCGCGCTCCAGCATTCATGGGTGGTGTTGTATTTTCTCAGGTCTTCCAGCACAAGGGGGGCAAGTTTTTCACACTGCCAGCGGGCTTTGTCGGCAAAGCCATAGTTGTACAGGCAAACGCTGTAAATATAGTTTGCAATAATCCATACAGGGCCTTGCCAGTTGGAGAAAGGCTTGATTATGTTCTTGTTGTTGTAGTCGGGGTCGCTTGCCGACAAGGTCCTGAAGCCGTAAGGGCTCTGCATTTCCTTGGGGTTGAACATGTGCCGACGGAGCATCTTCTGCCCGTCGCTTTTTGATGCAAGTGATTCAAAAAGAGGCCAGAACGACGAGTAGCTGACTCGTTTGTAGAAGGCTCCCGTGGAGCGGTCTATATTGTAATAGCAGGCGTCTTCCGCGCACCAGAGGTGCTTATTGATTGCGGCGGACAGCTCATCGGCCCTTTTTGCGTAGTACTTTGCATCTTCGGAGCGCCCCAGTTCTTTGGCTATGCGGGCCTGGGCCTTGAATTCCCTTAGCTGCATGGTGCTGCAGTCGGCTGCCAGGAAGCTGCGCTTGTCGCCAGCGTAGTAGTTAAGGGCCACGTTGTTGTCGGCCCCGCTCTGGAAGCCGTTTTCCCAGAAGTAAAGGCCGTAGTTGGCATCGTACTGCGTGCTGTCGCGGAAAGCCAGCGCCCGGCAGGTCTTTTCGTACCAGGGTTCCACCCAGCTCCAATCGCCAAGTGCTTCACTGGCAAGGACGATGCCCTGCGAGAGGAAGGGCTTCATGGAGAAACTGCCGTGCATCACCTTGGGGCCGTTTACGGTGGCGCAGCCGCATACGTAGCCGCGCTCGTCTATGCCTTCCATAAGGTTAAGCGCCCAACTTTGCAGAAGGTCCGGACGGCCATTGTTGAGCCAATAGTAGCCCATGAAATAGCCGTCCCAGTCCCACATTTGCTTATAGAAGCCGGCCGGGATAAGATACTCGTGCTTTAGGTAGCCCTCGGCAGGACGTATTACTTTTTCCCTTATGGCCCCGAAGCGCTGCGTCAGTTCCGCTTTCATGGAAGGGAGGTCCGCCCCTTCCTGTTTGCAGGAGGAAAAGCAGATTGCCAGGGAAATGAGGCCTATGTTCAGAACTTTACTGGTCAGCATACTGAATTATAACGATTGAGCTTTCCCAAAGGGGAAAAGACATGCTAAAGCACCACTTCGCCCTGCCAGTTTGTCTCGGGAAGTACGACCGATGTCTGAAGAAGATTGCTGTCCGCTTCCATGCGGAGGACATCGGTTTCGGGGGTCATGTAAAAGCTCTTGTTATTCATAATGTTTATCATTTATAATCAATTAATCTATAAGGTTCCTGAGCTTACGGGGCTACGGTGATTGTAAAGTCGGCGAATATGGGGAAGTGGTCGGACGGATAGAGGTTGGATTCGCTTCCGTAGAGGGTGTTGTCGCACGCGTAATATGTGGGCGTGAGCTCGGTGCCTCTCCAGTAGATGTAATCCAGTCGGCTCTTGCCTTCGGGTGCTGTGTAGCCGTTATAGGTATTCTCGATTCCGCCTTTGCTTGCCGCTGAGGTATAGGTGTCAGTCCAATGGGCCCCCAGATCAGTGTGGCATGGATCGTCAGGCTTTGCGTTGAGGTCTCCTACAAGGAAGGAAGGGAAGCCATAGGGGTTCCAGGCCGCTTCGAATTGGGGATAAAGGTAGGCGTATGCTTCCCTGGATTCGGCGCTCAGGCAATAGTGAGTTGCCATGAAGAGGAACTTGATATGGGTTGCCTTCTCTTCGAGCAGCATGCCGGTGCAGGCCCTGTAGAAGGACTTTCCGGCGTATGTTCCGGTAGTGGGTTTGTCGTATGCAGCCTTGGAGTTGATGTCTTTGGGGTTAATCCAATACAGACCGCTGCTGAGCAGGTTGTACTTGTCTTTTTTCCATGCGCCGCCGACGCCGCCGGAACCGGTCTGAAGCACATAGAAGTCGTAGGTGTCGGAGAATTCCTCCTTAAGATCAGTGAGCTGCGTCGCAGTTACTTCCTGAAGTCCAACCATGTCGAAGTCTATATTCCGGAAAGACTGGAAGAAGCGTTCCTTGCGGTTTGCCCAGTTGTTGTTGCTGTCGCTCTCGGTTGTGGTTGTACGGATATTGTAGGAGCCCACCCTTGCCTGGATGCTTCCAGAGCCCTGTGAGGTGGAAATGCCTGTAAGTACGTATCCCGCATTTTCAACATAGTCCTTCCATGGACGGGTTGCGGCGTAGGTGTCAACTGCCGCTTGGGGGACAAGTATGCGTTTTGTCGTCCCGGAAGCCACCGAAGTTCCCACACTGGAGCCGGGGTAGTCATTATCCGGAGCGGCGCTGACGGTTGAGAAGTCGAAAGTCTCCAGATATGGTGTATTCCCGAACGCGTAGTTTGAGAGGGCTGGCGACGATTTGAATACAAGGGTTGTAAGTTTCTTGTTGTACTTGAACATGTACCGCACTATCTTGGAGCAGTTGGGTCCCACCGTGAATACCAGAGGATAATTGGGCGAATTGTATGTGTCTGTAACCTCGGCCGGGTTGTTGGTGGCCGATGTCATAGTTGCCCAGGCGAAGTGGGCGTGATTTGTTCCGCTGCTTCCGTTGCCGCCCACCTGCTGTGCTGTGGCATCGTAATAAACTGTGGAAAGGTTGGGACAGCAGCCGAAGGTAAGCCAGCCGTCCATCTTGGAGACTGTGCTCGGGACTGTCAGGTTTACAAGACCACTGTGGTAGAAGGCCTTTGTGTTGATGGTAGTAATTCCTTCCAGCTCTACGCTTTCGAGCCCTGCACACCACTCGAATGCACTTTCAGCGATGGTGGTGACGTTTGAAGGGAATGTGATGGACGCAAGTTTTGTGTATGGCGTATCGGCTGTACCCTTGAATACGTTGGGGAAGGTAGCTGAGATATATTTAGCCTCACTGAGGTCCAGGTCCACCGGATCTGTCTTGGCTGCAATTGCAGTGGCAATTTCTGTAAGCGCTTCTTTTGAAAGGGTACCGGCATCGGAAGTCTTGACTGCCAGTGACGTCCATTCACCCTCAGGCAGGTTTTCCTGCCAGGTGGAACCTCCGTCAGTAGAATAGAATACGCGGCTTTCACGGGTCCATCCGCTGCCGGCGAGGTTTACTCCAAGCCGGTAAATCGGGGTTTTGGTTGTTACCTTTTTAGCGGACAGGCTTTTACTTATAGTTTTAGTGTAAACTGCCCGGTCGGTGGTAACTGTAATTTTGCCAAGGGTTCTTGAACCGGCCAGTACGACTCCGGCAAAAAGCTTTACACCGTTGGCCTGAGTCTTGTCGGCAATAGTGCAGGGCTCAGTGAGTGAAGCGGTTACATACGAGCTGCCATTGCTGTTGAACGATCCGCTAGTATTGTAAATCCATTCGCACCGCCCGGAAATGACTTTGCTATTGGCTTCATCCACTCTGATACTCTTGAGGACTTCACTGTCGCTCTGCTGGGCATGTTTTCCGTAAACATTGAAGCGAAGCAGAGCTCCAGCGGATTGCAGCTGGAGGGGAGTGCCGCCGGTTGAGAGTCCGTCAAAAGTGGATGCGGCAATAAAGGGACAATAAGTGGGATTGAGCACCCCGTTCTCTGCCTGGGTCTGGGAGTTTGAAATAGGAATGTAGAAACGGTATTGCTTGTTGCCGCTGTTGTAATAATAGTATGCACCTGCCTCATGTGGAATAACGATTCCCTTGACGTCTTCTTCGCTGAAAGAGCCCAGGTCGATGGTCCCTTCAAAAACGCCGGGAGCCGTAGAGGGCAGCTCAATCTGAAGGCCTTTTGCCTTGGTGGTGGTGCTTGTAGCTTCTTTTCCTACAATCACCGATGCTGTTTCGGCGCCGGTCCACTGGAAAGATCCTCCGTCTTCAAGGGTTACTTTTGTTCCGTTTTCATCTTCAAAATCAGGCTCAGCAATGCTGAATGACAGCCTGACCAGATTATGCACTTCAGCGTCTGACGGCTGCTGCTTTTCCTTGTAACATCCTACTGCCGCAAGGAAAAGAATAAGCATAGGAAGTAATCTTTTCATATTATCAGAATTCAAAGTCTATATTAGCTTAAGTGTTGTTGCTAATCAATATAATAACGGACAATCTTTCCCCAAAGGGGAAAAGATCGCGGCCCTATTCCGGGCAAATGTCGCTTATGACTCGTTGTGTTTTTAACTTTGCCTTGGTGCCGGCGGAGTATAGTCAAGGTCTATGTTTTCGATACCTGCCTTGGAAATGTGCAGAAGCAGCGATCCCGTCGGAGGAAATACCAGGGTGTAGGGTTCGCTTACGCCATGGTGATTGATTCTGATTTGGCGCGTGGAGCCGGTGTCGGTAAAGGCATAACCGTATTCCAGAGGATATTTTATGGTCGATGAAAGGGGATTGGCAAAGAATACGTAGTAGTCGTCTCCTTCCTGTCGGCACCACATATCGGGTAATCTTTCTCCCTCTACAAGTGCAGGTTGCGGTATTACCGCCTTGTCCGAAGAAACGTTTTCTATGGCGAAGATTTCTTGAAGGACGCTGTCGTAATCGGGATGTTTGTTGAAGCCGGGCTCTTTTGGCTTGTGGCTTATGTACACCGGAAGGCCTTCCCGGGCGAGCTTCAGAATGTCTTTGAGGGATTCATATTCCATGTAGTCCACATCTACGTAGAGGGCGCTGAAGGATGCGTCCCCGCAATATAAACGTCCTTCGCGGAAGTTACTGTCGGATAGGAATTTGCCATTCACCCACAGAGGCTGCATGCCTTTGAATTCCTCGGGGACGGTGATATAGCGGAGTTCGTACTGCCCCCTTGCCCATCGCATCTTGGCTGTAACTTCGGCCGGATAGTCTCCGCTCATCCAGGAGTCTTCAAGAGGCATATAGACGGCCAGCTCCGAGTAGCTCTTTCCGCGCCTCATGTAGTTCGAGACCTTGGTCATGTAGCGGTTGAAGCTGGTCAGAGGCTCACCGCTGAGGCTTCGTTCGGGGTTCGTGCTTATCTCGCAGGTTGTGTAGAACCAGTTGTCCGATCGGCCGACTTTGTTGAATGGAAAGCCGTGCCAGATAATCTGGTTGACGCCGTTGGCGAAGAGTGCGTCGCAGATTAGCTTGAGATCGGCAATCTGCTCTTCGCCCTGGTGTGGACTTCTGCCTCTGCCGCCTTGATGGCTTAGCCCCGTCCATCCGTAGGCGCAAGTAAAGGTTTCGGCGCTGACGGCATCTTTCCGTGAAAGCGTTGCTGCCGATGCCGCTATCCGGCTGAAGGAAGGCTCGTACAGGATGGCTTCACTTTCCGGGATATCGACAAGGGTGTATGCCGTGAGAAGGTCGGTGGGAGCGCCCGCACACTGCGCCCTGGAATAAGCTCCGTTGGATGTGGCGTTATCGGCAAAAGGCTTGTAGAACTCTTCAAGGACATAGCCCGAGAGGGTTTTCATATAGTCGTAGTATATGTCGGCATTGGTGCTGTCCCTAAGGGTTTTTTCCTGCATGTATGGCTCGATGTCGTAGCCGTGCTCTTTACGGAAAGTTTCGCCGAAGCCGGGCGTCCAGATGTAAGCGGTTTTTACTTCCCAGGAGTCCACGAAAACGCCTGATTTTGTCCCTTTGTAGGCATCGCCAAGGCCCTTGTCCATCCTTTCTGCATAACGGGCGAAGGCATTGCGGTCCAGATGGTTGAGAATGCGCGCCTCGCGGGGATGATCCCAAGTCCTGAGGCGCCGGGCCACGTTCACTGTATCAAAGTATGTACGCGTAGCGTCGCCTGCTGGCAGATTCACATCGTTGAACGGCCACAAGGTGCCGTAAGTGTAATCGCAAGTCAGGCCGATGGAATCGGCAACATGTTTTGCATATAGAACCGGCTCGCGCCACTCCGGGGAAAGGAAGTCGGGATGGGGAGTATCCTCCTTGAGGAACATGGGATAAACCCACGCAATCTCCACACCGCCAAAACCGTGATCCTTGAGCCAGATAAGCTGGTCCCTCACGTCACTGCGTTCAATCTGTGACGAAAACCACCACCAACGGGTAAGCGGTTTGCAGCTGTCGTAAAGACGCTTGTTCTGCTCTGCACAGGAGCACAGAGCCATAACGGAAAGCAGCAGAATCAGATATCTTTTCATAGACGTGTCAATTATGTGTCGGATAAGCGCGTCAACGCCCCATCGCTTATAGTTAACGGACAAAGCTTTGGCAAAGGTTAAAAGCAGGAATAGGTTTGCGGGCTTTGCACCTGAGTTTAGACGCCGTGGCTGCGTATAAGCGTTGTGCGGGAATTGCCTGATTCTCAGTAATTTAGACAATTTGACCTATGCAAATTAGCACAGGTCAAGTTGCTTATAATATTGATACTAAAGCGTTTGCTGTACAACGCTTATTTACGGGATAGCCGTAATAGTGTAGCCGATGGTACTCCATATGGCGTCTTCCTGGTAAGCCGCTACGGCATCTGCAGGGACATAGAGAATCTTGTCGCCCGTTACGCTGCTTCCGGCATTGGTGAATGCATTGGCATTCGCAATGGTAGGAGGCGTGGTGGCTCGGCAGTAGATAGTGGCCAGTTTGGTGCAGCCGTTGAAAGCATTATCTTTGATAGTGGAAATACTCGTTCCTAAATCAATCGTGACAATCTTGCTGTTATTATAGAATGCGGATTTGCCTACGGTTTTGATTGCAGGCAGGTTTATTCTGGTTGCACCAATGCCGGTGAAGGTACCATACGTATTTGAGGTCCCGTTTGCCCCATCATCAATGGTCTCAAGAGCAGGAAAAGTCTGGGTTCCCGTTAATTTCGAGCAATTATAAAAGAGTGTATTTCCAATCTTCGAGAGCGTTTCCATATTTGAAAGAGTCGCAAGGAGTTTACAATTGCTGAAAGTGGAATTGCCAATTGTTTGTACGTTTTTGAGGTTTATACTGACCAGATTAGAAGCGCGGCGGAAACCGCTTGTCGCAATAGTAGTAATGTTTACAGGGAGAATAATGCTCTTTATGGAATTTGTAATGTTGGACGCGGCAGATGTGTTTCCGAATGCAGCCGGGAATGTGGTGCTTTCATAGCAACAGCCACCAAGATCCAAGTCAACTGCTGTGTTTTTTGAGCCAAAATGTTCACCAAGACTACTTGCGAGAGATGTAAGGGCTGAGGCGCTAAGAGCTCCTCTGACTGCCAAACTGGTGTATGTAGAGGATGCTTCAGGCAAACTCTCACTCCAAGTGCTGCCACCATCGGTTGAATACTCTAGAGTGTTAGAATGTCTGGTAAAACTGCCACTTGATCCAATGTTGATGTTGATGGGATAGACGGCTCCTTTTTCCCTCTTTTTTTCGGCACTATTAAAATCTCTAGTATAACTGGCCTTGTCCGTTACAATGGTAACTACCCCCGTTTTAAAATTGGTCCCAAGTCCGACAATACCCAACCAGATGGATGGTGAAGAATTGGCGTCTGAGCCCACTGTAACAGGATTTGTGAGCGTGACGGTGTTACTATAATATTTTGTTCCTCCATAAGTATTGAAATTGCCATTACTAACGTAGAAAAGCTCTTGACATCCGGTGTAATTTGCTGTATTTCCTGTATTACTATGGGCTGCTACTGTAACGGATTTGATTTTTTCGCCCGTGCGGTCTGTGCCGTAAATATGAAACTCCCAGATGGAACTCCCAAGTTTCAATGTCAAATGATCAATAGTAATCTCATCATCCTGTTGGTGAACCCAGTCGGATTTGATATGTGTATAAAAAATGGCCCTCCCGTTTCCAGAAGTAAAGACGTCTCCCTCACTTTGGGTCTGAGAACTAATGACATAGCTTCGCATTGTCAAGTTTTTCCCGTTCATGTAGAGATTAGCATTCGAATATGCGCTTTTTACTAAGAAAGCTCCACGGATGTCGGAGAGTGCATAATCCCCTAAATCAATGGTTCCAGTAAATGTGCCCAAGTGGTCTGAATCCATATCCAAAATAACACTTTTTTGTGAGGTAATAGCATTATTGGCTATGGCTCCTATCAGAAGTTGGAGTTTGTCATCGGAATCAAATCCAAACTTATTGTTGGAAGGATTATAGGTAACTTTGGATTCGGGGTCTTCGCCGCCGATTTCTTTTTCAGCGGTGACGGTGATGCGGACAAGGTTCTTCGGAGCCTCGGTGGTGGGTTCTTCCAGAAGCGGTTTGTAGCAGGCGGTGGCGGCAAGGGTCAGGGCGGCTAAACTAAAAAGAGCAGTCTTTTTCATAATGCAGCGATTTACCATTCTTCTTCGTTCTTGCGGTCCGGATCCTTGATATCTACAGAAGCGCAGATTACGGCTGTTTCAAAAATGGCCGCTACTTCGGTCTGGGGGGGGGGTATATTGTGCCCTCTTAAGTTTTTGTTTTTTCATAACGTATTTGTTATTAATTAGTTATTCAATTTCGACCAGCGTATAACCTGTTACGGACTCTTTCCAGGGTGTGAGGGCCTTGCTGCTGAATGTGCAGGAGAAGTTGTTATAGGTATCTACGCACCCTGCGGGAACATGGATAAACCTCTTGGACGCATCCACGGACGAGCCAGAATTGGTCAGGAAATATGTGTTCCCGTTTTGGGACGGAGGCGTGGTGGCATAAACGAAGATGTCGGCAAGTTTCGGGCACGACTCCATGGACCGGCCTCCGAACTTGGTGACGTTCGGGCCGAAAGTGATTTTGACCAGGTTGGAACACCCGTAGAACGTATACCTTCCCATGGTAGTCAGTTTCGGGAGGTTGATTTCTGTAAGAGCGGTGCAGCCCTGGAATGTACGGCAGTCGGTTCCTTCTGTGGAGATGGAAGTTATATTACTGAAATCCACGTCGGTAAGGCCGGTACAGTTGCGGAAAGCTCCTGAAGAAAAGCCGGTTACATTGGAGGGGAAGCGGATGGACCGGAGTTTGCTGCAGGCGTTCGCGGCAGTTTCATTACCGAAGATGGTAGGGAATGTCGCGCTTTCATAACTGATCCCGGAAAGATCCAGGGCAACGGTGCCGCTCTGGCTGTTTATCCAGTTCTTGATTTCTGTGAGTTTGGCCGACGTAATCACGGCTCCGGAGCGTACCGTGAGGGAGGTGGATGCAGTGCCGGAGGGAAGGTCCCCCGTCCATTCCGTCCAGGTGGTGCCGCCGTCGGTGGATATTTCGTATGCTTTGGAATAGCGCGTGAAGCCGCCATCGGCAGAGAGGTCGATGTAAATCGGATTGATTATGCCAAGCTGTGTGGCAGGGGAGAGTGCTCCGCCAAAATCCTTCTTGTAAATGGCTTTGTCAGTGGTGATTGTTACAGTTGAAAGCGCCTTTGCGTTGGACGATGAGCCATAAACGCAGTGGAAGATGATTCCGGCGTCGGCGCTGGTCTGAGGTACGGCAAAAGGCGTATCCAGCGTTACGGAGGAAGTGTAGGCATAGTTGCCGTTGACGGCCTGATGGCCGCCGGAGCCGGCATTTATCATGTGCTTGCATGTCATGATATATTTTGCCGATACACTTGACCCTGCTGCCGATACAGTGATGGATTCCACCTTCTCGTCACTTCTTCCGGTGCCGAAAATATGGTACTCCCATATAGCCGTACTAAGTCCGAATGTAAGTTTTGTGATGTTGGCGATGTTGTCCTCCGGATCATAACTTAGGGCAGATTGCGGTACGGGAGCATACAGGAAGAAACGTCCGCTTGCGTCGGAGAATACATTCGATGCGCTTTGCGTCTGGTCTTTTATCATGTTGAAAGTCACGCTTAGGTTCGAATTGTAGAAACCAAGCGTATAGAGACTGCTCGGAGTGCTTTCTTTCACCAGAACGACGCCCCTGATATCGCTTAATTCATAGTCCCCAAGGTCGATGTCTCCTACGAACTTGCCTGGCGCAACCATGGGAATCCGCACGGAAGTCTGCTGGGTAACGGAAGAGCCGGAAGTTTTGCCGATGAGAATCTGCATCAAGTCGTCGTCTTCGAAGGCGAATTCGTTCCTTGTCCAGTTGTATGAGGCTTTTGTGCCGTCGTCTATGCCCGGGGCTTGCTTGTCGGCCTGGACGCAGAGGCGGATTACATTGGACTTCTTTGATGGAGAGTCCTTTGAACACGAAAGAGATGAAAGCGAGCAGATAGCTGCAATAATGTATATTGTCTTTTTCATAACGCGTCTCGATTTTTACCAGGTGGTGTTGCCGCTGCGGCCGGGATCGGTGATTTTACTGTCGGGCGAACCGTCGTCTTCTGCAGGAAGGGCTCCTCCGACGCCCTGAAGGGCGTAGATGTCAATGGCGGTTCCGAGGAACAACTTGGCCATGGGCTGGTAGAAGTTGTAGCTGTTGGTGCCGTTGGTGAGGAAGATGAGGGTCTGGTCGCTGTCCGGGACGAAGCACATCCAGCCTTTGAAGTTGCCGTTGTTGCCGCGGTGGTGGTAGATGTCGCCGAGGACGCTGTGCGTGTCGTGACGCCAGATCAGGCCCTGCCAAGTCTTTCCTGCCGAGGTGGCAAAGTAGTCGGTGAAAATCTGATTGTGGGACGCGGGCGTAAGGTCACTTCCCGCCATGGTCCAGCGGATGTACTTGGTGTACTCCTCGGCGGTGGTGCGCAGGGTGTATGCAGCATTGGAGGCGCTCCAGCTTTCACTGCGGCCCCAGGTGCCGCCTTCGCCCTCGCGGTGTCCCACGGCGCCGAGAAGGTCGTACTCGGTTTGCCAGAAGTAGTTGGAGTGCTTCATCCCGATTTTGTCAAAGATGTAGTCCTTGCTGTAGTCCTTGAGGTCCTTGCCGATGATTTCCCCGAGGGCGAGGTCCAGGATATGGATGGCGGGGCCGGAATACTTGTATACGCCGGTTACTCCGCTGTAGGTGATGCCGGAATAGGTGCTGTTATCCAGGCCCGTAATGTGCACGAGGATGTCGTAGGCCGTGATTTCCTTGGCGTGTTCCTTGCTGTCATCGTCGGCAAAGAGGTTCAGCATTTCGGGGTAGTACTCGTAGACGGGCTGGGTAAGGTCCAGGCGGCCTTCGTCGACCAGTTTCATGGCAACGTAGGAAAGCGGGGGCTTACTCATGGAGCAGGCCTGGTACAGGCTGATGGAACTGAGAGGATAGTATTCTGCCTTGACGCCGGTTTTTGCATAGAAGTCTTCATTGACCTCCGTGAGGGTGATGATATCGTCACCTTTGGTCCAGCAGACCTGCATGGACGGGAGCTCGGCACGGCGGATGATGCTTTGGACTTTGCCGCTGAAGTAGCTAAGGTCCTCCTTGTCCATCCGCTTGAATTTGGAAAGGTTGAGGCCGTACTGGTACACTTTTCCGCGGTGGTTCGTGGAAGTACTCCAGCTAATAGCGTCGATGTCTTTGATATAAACGGCTTTGTCTGTTTCCACTTCGATTTTCTCGATGGCCGTGTTGCCTGTTCTGGCCGGGATGGCGAGGAACAGTTTCACTCCGTCGGAGGCTGTTTTCCCATTGACGGGAGCCGGCGTTGAGAGGCTCACCTGCATGACGCGGTGTTTGGTGTTGTAAAGGGAATTGTCGGCCGATATGCGGATCATGGAGCTGTTTGTGATGCCGTAGGGGGCATAGATCTTAACGCTCTGAACCTTTTCTGACGCGTCCATGGAAGGGTGCGTGCCGTACACGTTGAAGCGTACCACGCCGCAGCCCCATTTCATCTGCAGGCCGCTGATGACGTAGGAACCGTCGGATTGTTTGGCGGCGGTGCGGGCGGCATCGTCGAGGAAAGCGTATAGGGGGAAGTTGTCTCCGTTCATAACGTTGTCACTCTCCTGGACCTGATGGTCGGAGATGAAAAACTGGGAGATGAAATTGCTTCCGTTCATGACGGCGCAGCTTCCCACCCCGCCCGGAACGGTGACGGCCTGCATGTCGTCCTCCGAGAATTTGTCCGTATTGAGGGTGAATTCGCCGGTGAAGACGTTGTGCCCGTTATTGTTGAGGAGGCCGCTTTGCCAGGAGGAGGCGTCGCTCTGTTTGCTGGAAGAGTTTCCAAACATGACGTCCATGGTCTCGTCGCCTTTCCAGACAAGGGTCTGTCCGTCAAAGGTGGTTTTAGTGTTGTCGTCTTCCAGCGACTGCACTGCCGCCTGTACGCTGAAGCGCACGGTCCTGCCGGATTCTGTATTGGCAATTTCGCTATTCGGCAGCATCTCCTGCTTGCAGGAGAACAGCGCGAGGGAAAGAGCCGCTACAGCTAAAGTGGTTGACATTTTCATCTTGTTCAAGTTTTTTCCAAACTATAAAACGATTAATCTATTTCACTGGGGGAAAATTATTTCTTTTCCCCTTTCTGAAAAGTTAATACGTTTAAAGAGTGTTAATTAATACACTATGAAAAAATTAATACCACTCATCTGTTTGACCCTTCTCGTGGCAGCTTCCTGCGCCAAGGAAACTGTTATTGAGAAGCCCGACGAAGGTCCTCAGCTTGTGCTCGTAGGAGATGCTGCCCTTCCCACCAAAACCTCCATCGGCGAGGAAAGCGGCGGGATTGTGCCCTTCCTCTGGAAAGGAGGCGACAAGCTTGGACTGTTTGTGAATGTGGACGGTGAGGCGGCCTCCGGGCAGCAAAACATCAGCGCCATCGTCCAAAGCATTGTCGATGGAACCGGTCCCGGTTACAACAAAGGCTATTTCAAAAGCTCGATGACCGTAGAGGCCGGCAAGAACTACGACATCCTTATTGCGTATCCTTATACGGCCGAATCCGGCTCCAGGGCATCCCTGAAGTACAGGATCCCTTCCGTGCAGATTCAGGCCGCGGCTGGGGACAGCCGCCATCTGGGCGTGTCGGGAGGCTTTGCCGTAGCCAGTGCAAGTTTTTCAACTCCCGCCACATTGGAAGAGGACTATACCCCCGAACTGGTATTCTCCCTTGCCCATAAGACATCGTACGTCTGGCTGCGCCTTGCATCGGCCGACGCTGCCCTTGACGGCTGGAAGGTGCGCAGCATAAAGCTCACGGCTCCGGAAGATATCTGCGGACAGACCACTTATGTGCCTTCTACCGGAGTTCTCACCCTGTCCGAAGGGGCGAACACCGTCACACTCGATATCCCTGAAGGCATAACCCTCGAACAGGGAAGCTACAAAGATGCCTATCTGGTAGTCTTCCCGGCCGAGATGGCAGCAAAGACGCTGAAGTTTACCTATACACTTGAAAGCAGCACCGGAGTGCGTGTCGTCACGCATACCAAAACCCTTTCCGAGGAATCCATGGCCTTCACAAAAGGTTCGGTCCACCGCTTCACCGAGGAGATTCCGTCGGCCGATGAGAGCGGCTGGGCCTATCATCCTGCCGGAGCTGTTGACCTCAGTGCGGACGGTACTTCCAACTGCTATGTGGTATCGGCCCCCGGAGAGTACAGTTTTGACGCAAGCGTTATCGGAAACGGTCAGGAAGGCATTCTTCTGCCCCTCGCCACGACTCTTTTCCACACGGATAATCCGGCCCTCGCCCCTGCATCGGCAGAACTTCTTTGGCAGAGCGCTCCCGGCATCATATCGGATGTGAGTCTGTCGGCCGGCAAAATCAGCTTCACACGCGCGGCCGATGCAGAGCCCGGCAACGCAGTCATTGCGGCAAAGGATGATGGCGGAAACATAATCTGGAGCTGGCATATCTGGTGCACCGAGCTTGGTGCGGCTCAGCTTTACGTTTCTCCCAACAACTCCTACGTAGTGATGGACAGGAACCTGGGCGCCACTTATGCTTCATCGGCCGTCGTCAAGGATGATGCCTTGCAGAAGCGTACCATCGGCCTGTTCTACCAGTATGGCCGAAAGGATCCGCTGGTTGGCGTAAGAGGATTATCCGACGCTGAAAATACTTTATTCGCCCAGATGTATGACAAGGACGGCAATGAAATTACACGTCCTGAACCGGAAGAAGCGACTTCCACCACCGGAACCATCGAATATGCGGCGGCGCATCCCATGACCCATCTCCACACAACGGGAACTCCTAACGACTGGTTCCTCAAATACGGAACGGATGTATCTACCAGGGGCTATTATCTCTGGGGCCATCCCAAAGGACATGATTACACATCGGCATCGCCTTCTACGCCTCAGAAGACTGTTTACGATCCTTGTCCTCCGGGGTGGATGGTCTCCCCTCAGGATATGTGGAATGCTCTCAAATACGGCAGTGGACTGAAACCTATAGGGGCTACTTACAAATATGACGGCACCCACACTACCTGGTATCCTATGCCGGGCCGCCTGGACCCGAAAACCGGAGCTTTCTCATATGTCGGAACCCTTGGCCATTTCTGGAGTGCCGGATACGGGAAAGACAGTTCTTTATATCCCGTGCGCCAGCGTCTGCAGCGCAATTCGCCCTACATCGATAACGACAGCTCCTCCTGGGGTTACTGGGGCGGTGCTTACGCTTTCAATATACGTTGTGTCCAAGAAATAAAGTAAGCGGCTATGAGAAGAAAGAGAACAATCAGTGCAATAGTGCTGGCTGCCATAGTTGCAGTCGGCTGCAGTACTCTGGAAACCGACAAGATGGCGGAAGTAGTAGCAGAAGAAGTTTCCGCACCGTTTGAACTAATATTGAAAGGCAATTCCTATCCGGAAACAAAAACGGCCTTCGGCCAGCCCGAGGGCAGCAAAATGCCCCTCGTCTGGACTGCCGTCGACAGGCTTGGCCTCTTTGTTTCCAAGGATGGCGTCGAGGCCTGCGGCAACGTTCCGGCAACCATTGTGAAAGGAAAAGGCCAGGGACAGAATACCGGTATTTTCCGCGCCACGTTGGAAGGTCTTTCCGTTAACAGCACCTACGACATATCGTTGTACTACCCATATTTTCTTAGAGGCGGCAACGAAAGTGGCATTGTTCTGGACCGTGTCGCACCCGACCAGGTGCAGGAGCGCAGCGGATCCAGCGCCCATATAGGCAAGTCAGGCGGCTTTGCAGTGGCTAAGACTCAAGTGATTACGCCCGGCAGCAACCAGCCCTTTACGGCCGAGGTCAATTTTGACCTGGTCCACAAGACTTCTTACATGTGGTTCAGCATCACTGCCGCTGACGGCAATTATACCGGATGGAGCATAAAGCGCATCCGCATGATTGCGCCGGATGGGACATGGCTGGCCGGTGATACTAAGTACAATCCTGATACCGAGGAGTTTACGCTAGTAGATGACTCTGCGCTGAGTAATGCCGTAAGCCTGGATATAGTGCAAAGCAATCCGCTCTCAACAACGGCTCAAGATGCATTTATGGTGATATTCCCTACATCGGCCGCAGGAAAGACTTTGCAGTTTGAATACACTCTGCAGAATCCTGCCGGAACGCGCACTGTCACGCTTACTCATGAGAGGGGCCTGTCGGCAACTTCCACGCTCTTTGCGCCTGGGAAGCTGTACACGATTTCCGAGCAGATTCCCGCATCGGCAGGAAGCGGCTGGACCGAGGAAGAAGTTCAGGTGGACCTTGAATATTACAGGCAGAAGCTTGAGTGGATTGTAAAGGCCTGCGACCTTCCTTCCCTGCAGATCAATTACACCGACAATGTAAAAACCATCTCCCTTGCCATCTGCAACGATGATTGGTATGCGGCCAACGGAAAAATATCCTATCTGAATCAGTCGGATCCCATAAGCCCGGCGTCAATCTATCAGGCCTGCTCGGTGAGCAAAGTTCCTTTCAGCTACATTGTGTGCAAAATGGCCGATGACGGTGAGATAGACTTCGACACTCCGATTGTTGATTACTTCCCGGGCATCCTCGACTGGTTCGCCTCAGACGACGAGACGCAGCGCAGAGCTAAATTGGTGACGCCCAGGATGATTATGAGTCACACCTCCGGTCTGGACAATTCCAATTACAGCAATTCCGAATTCCTGTTCGAACCCGGCGAAAAACTCAATTATTCCGGCGTGGGTATGTCAATGCTGCAAAAGACAGTGGAACATATAAAAGGTTCTACAATGGATGTCATCAGTAAGGATTACATCTTTGACCGGCTTGGAATGACGCACTCCAACTATCTGTGGCAGTCCGAATACACCCAGCTGCACGTCTGGGGATTCTCAGGGACCAATTATTCCACCAACGCCCGCAATAACAACTGGAGCGGCGGCAAGTGCAACGTTGCCTATTCCCTGCGCACGAATGCCGACGAGTACACCAAGTTCCTGCAGTGGATTCTTCGCGGCGCCGACCTTAGCAAAGAGATGTACGACCAGATGTTCACACCCCAGATAGCCACGGCAAATCCCAATACTTACCGGACCCTGGGCTGGGTGGGATATGACGGTGAAGAGTATGGTTGGATCTATCTGCACACAGGCAACAATGTGAGTTTCAAGTCCAATTCCCTCATCGTGCCGGAGAAGAACGCATCCCTGTGCTATTTCTTCAACGGCCCGTCCACTTATTCCCTGCACGGGGACATAATTAAACTGTTCTTTGGAAACACCCTGCCGATGGCTAACTATGGCGAGGGCAATGTCCCGGCCGAACATAACGAAGAAGGCGGAGCCGGTAGCGGCAGTGTATATGATGAATAAAGCTTTTCACGATATGAGTAAAGACAAATATTCGAGCCCGGTTTCGGAAGCGGTACTCTATGCTCCGGAATCTCCGCTTGCAACCTCCGGTGGCAGCGCAGGATGGGGCAATCTGAATGATTTTGACTCCGGCAGTTCTTACGGCGGCGGAGCAGGCAACATTGACATTGAACCCTTTGGATGATGATTATGGAAAAGAAAATCTTTTACTGCGCACTTGCACTGCTGGCAGCAGTGGCATGCCAAAAAGAAAACGTCCTTGAGCCGGAGACCGAGCCTTCCTGGCAGCTCACCCTGAAGGGCGGAATACCCACGAAGACATCCATCGGCACCCCCGACGACGAAGGCAAAGTGCCTTTCCTATGGAAATCGGGCGACAAACTTGGCGTCTATATCTTTGACGGGGCCACAATTACCGATAATAACAACGGGTACGCGCTTGTGCAAAGCGGTTCGGACCGCGGTCCCGGCTATAATCTGGCCGATTTTTCGGCCACCGTCACAGGTCTGGAGGCAAGTAAGGAGTATTCAGTGAAACTGTATTACCCCTATTCCTACTCGGCCGGAAAAGGCGGCGCTACTGTGCTGCATAGCATACCCGCACTGCAGACTCAGCTGGGAGGAAGCGTAAGCAATCATCTCGGTCTTTCGGGCGCTTTCGCTTCAGGATCGGCAAGCTTCACTACTCCTGCCACCCTTGCGGAGGACTATTCGCCGTCGCTGAACTTCGAGCTTTCGCACAAGACTGCTTATGTTTGGATTCGCATCTTTGCTGCCGACAGCGGGCTCAGCGGATGGCGCGTCACAAGCGTCAAGTTGGCCGCTCCTTCGGGCACTCCGCTTGCCGGAAATGTGAGTTTCAACACCAATAGCGGCGCTTTCGCCCTCACGTCGGATACTTCCAATGAAGTAACCGTCAACCTGGCCGGAGGTGCGCCTCTTGCCACAGGCGGCAGCAACGACGCCTACATGGTGGTTTACCCTTCCGACATAGCCGGAAAGACCCTGCAATTCATCTATACGCTCCAAAACGAGGATGCGACCCAAACGAAGGTAGTAACGCACACCCGCGTCATCCCTGAAGGAATAGATGCCTTTACCGCCGGCAGCGTGAACCGTTTCACCGAGAAAATTCCTTCGGCCGATGCTTCCGGCTGGGCTTATTCCACAGGCGCCATAGATTTGTCGGCAGGCGGGACGGCCAACTGTTACATTGTATCTACGCCTGGTGAATATACGCTTGATGCAACTGTAATCGGCAACGGTGAAAAGGGACTGCGTTCTTCTTCTTATTTCCATTCCAGCGCCAGTATTTCTCCTGCTTCTGCAGCGCTTATCTGGCAAACTAAGCCCGGCCTTATCAGCAATGTGGCTCTTTCTGGCGGAAAGCTCAGTTTCACCAAGCCGGATGCCAAGGAAGGCAACGCCCTGGTGTGTGTGAAGAATGCCAGCGGTACCATTCTCTGGAGCTGGCATATCTGGTGCACCGACATGGGCGCTCCCCAGACGTATATTACCCCTAATAATACTTACGAGGTGATGGACCGTCATCTGGGGGCTACGCACGGTTCTTCAGTTAAGGTAAGTGATACTGAACTGCAGAAGGAGTGCCTTGGTCTGTATTATCAGTGGGGAAGAAAGGATCCGTTCGTAGGCCCTGCACAACTGCCTGCGGCAGCGGCAAGTGCCAGCGCTCTTGCTCCGCTATATGATGCTTCCGGAAATGAAATCGCAACCCGTCCCGACGTTCTTGCCGCAACAACTGAGAACAGCACTCAGGTTGCGATTGCAGCCACTCCGGATAAATTCCTTACATCGGATGGAAACTGGCACAGGGCGGCGACAGTCAGGAACTTCTGGGGCAATACGCCAGGTTCAAATTATGTTACAGCTCCTTCCACGCCCGAAAAGACCATTTACGATCCCTGCCCTCCGGGTTGGATGGTGTGTCCTAACGACATGTTCAATGCATTTAAAACGTGCAGTGGGAATGTCACAAAGCAAGGTCACCTGATCACATACGACGGAACCAACAAAACATGGGTTCCAAGGCAAGGTTGCATGGCCAACGGTACCGGACTTATGAACACCTATGCCGGAAATGATAACTCCATGGGTTATATCTGGAAGTCAGACTTTGCCGCAAGTAGCGATACAAAGCCGAATATGAGCCGCATGCAATACAGTACATCAAGCACCAGAGGCGGCACGGACAATGTCAACCGCCTGGCTGCCGGCCTGGGAATGAACGTCCGCTGCATCCAGGAACTTAAATAATGTTGTGAATACCCTCCCGGGGGCTTGTGCACCCCCGCACAAGGGCAGGGGGAGGGGCCCGTTGAATACAAGTTCCCGCGAAGCGGGGACGCCGGAGGCAATGGGAGGGGCCGGAACGGAGCGAAGCGCAGTGGAGTCCCCCGGGAGGGTATTCACAGCATTATTTCAGTAGGACATAAATGCAAAAATAATGGGCTGACTCGAGCGAGTTAGCCCATTGTTGTAGTGCTTATACGGGTACAGCCACGTGGACCTGTATCGGCAGCAGACACTGTGTTTAACCTGCAATGTTATAGCCTGCAGGAGAGCAGGACGTCCAGGAATTGCAGATATTGTTCCGGACGGGTCTTGCGTCCGTAGATGCGGTCGGTCTTGAAGGCAATGACCATGTCCAGCGCCGGGATTACTGTGATATACTGTCCCATGGCGCCCCAGGCGGTGTATGCGCCGTGAAGGAGGGGAGAGTTGAGCTTGCACTTGTCGTCAAAGAGCCACCACATGTAGCCGTAGCTGTATCGGCCTTCTTTGTTGTTGGAGGTGTTCACTTCTTCCCAGGTGGAGGCTTCGGAGATTATGCGGTCGTGCCAGGACTTGGAGATGATGGGATTCTCTTCGCCCCAGAGACCGTCGCGGAGCATGAGGTAGCCGAGGCGGGCCATGTCGCGCGTGGAGAAGTGGAAGTGGTAGGAGGGATACTGCGAGATGGTGAGGTCTCCGCCTTTTACGTGCACTTCGCGGTTCCAGTCCTGCATGCCGATACGGCTGCCGATATCCTCCCAGAAGGCGTCATAGATATTCTTCCCGGTAAGCTGCTCAAACACAGCTCCCGCCACGTTGAAATCCCAGTTGTTGTAGATGAAGTACTCGCCGGGTTTCTTGGTGCCGCGCTCGGGCTTGTTGGCATTGTCTCCGGAGTTGGATGCGGGGTGATAAACGCCTGAACGAGCGGTGATAAGGTCCAGGATCGTGGCTTGTTTCTCAATCGGCAGAAGACCGCCGATATCGTCGATGCCCAGCTGCTCCATGGTTAGGGAGAGGTCGATGGTGCCGTCCTCCACGTATTTGCCGTACATCATGGAAAGGATGCTCTTTCGGCAGGATGCGATATAGCTGAGGCGGTCCAGGGCGCCTTGGGCGAAAATCCTTTCTCCGCCTGCGATAATGAGTACGCCGGTACCTTTTGTCTTGTTGATGATGAACGGCCTCAGCACATTCTCAAGCTTGTCTGAGCTGAAACCATATTTTTCGGGATTGGCTTTCTGCCAGTCTTCCACCGGCCATATCCGACGCTCCTGCGCGCCTGCACCAAGGCACAGGAGAAGGCCGATTGCAGCGAATAGAAGCTTTCTCATTTCTTGTTCTTTTTTAGGATTTTCTTGTCATAGCAGCGGATTATCATGTCGATGAGCTTGTCTTGCGAGCTGCCGCTGGTCCGCCGCCCGTAAACGCTGTCGGTTTTGATTGCTATCACCATGTCCAGGGCGGGGAACACTTTGATATACTGCCCCATGGCTCCATGGGCTCCGTATGCGCCTTCGTATTCCCAGGTGAACTGGGAGCAGCCCGGGTCGTACAGCCACCACATGTAGCCGTAGCTGTATCGGCCGTCTTCCTTGCCGTGACTCACTTCCTTTGCCGATGATACCGGAGTGACCATTTTCTTTACCCAGTCCTCGGAGATAACCTGCTCGTCGCCCCATTTTCCGTGGCGCAACATCAGGTAGCCCAGGCGGGCCATGTCACGCGTCGAGAAATAGAAGTGGTAGGCGGGATGCTTGGAAATCTTGCTGTTGCCGCCCTTTCTCTGGGCTTCGCAGTTCCAGTCCTGCATGCCGATGGGGATGGCGATGTCCTCGCCCAGGGCGTCGTAGATGTTTTTGCCGGTCTTCATTTCGAAGACTGTGCCGGCTACGTTGAAGTCCCAGTTATTGTAAAGGAAGAAGTTGCCGGGCTTTTTGGTGCCTCTGGTGGGCTTGTGTTCCGTGTCGTCACCGCCGTTGGATGCAGGGTGAAAAACGCCTGAACGGGCGGTGATGAGGTCATAGACCGTGGCTTTCTTCTCTATCGGCAGCAGACCTTGCAGGTCGTCTATGCCAAGGTCTTCGATCGTTTCCTTCAGGTTGATGGTGCCATTCTCTACATATTTGCCGTAGAGCATGGCCAGGATGCTCTTTCGGCAGGAAGCTATGTAGCTTAGGCGGTCAACTGCGCCGTAACGGAAAATCTCTTCACCGCCGACTATTACCTCTACGCCTGTGGCGTTGGTCTTGTTGATGATGAATTTTTCTACGTCTTTGAGCTTTTCGGAGTCGAAGCCGTATTTTTCGGGTGCGGCTACGCTCCAGCCGGCTTCCTTGGTGGGATAGATGGCAGGAGCGTTTTTCTTGCCCTTTTTAGCGGCATTTGCCGGGATAAGCATCAGCATTGCCGCCAGCAGAGTCAGAGTTCTAGTCAAAAGTTTCATCTTGGTTCTCATTTTCGGGGTCGTCGTAGTCGCCTTCCTTGTAACCTGTGTCGTATGCGTTCAGGAAGGCATCGATAACTTTGTACATGCCGGAGATTTCGCCCTTGTTGTCGGCGTTCTTGTAGGCAATAACAAGATTTGCGGCGGGAAGGACAGCGAGGTACTTGCCGCCTGAACCGCGGGCCAGATAGCCGCCGTGATAGAGCGGGTTGGAGCGAACCCTGCCGCCATTGTCGTCGAAGAGCCACCACATGTAGCCGTAGCTGAAGTCGCCGTTTTTGCCGCTTACTTCTTCAAGGGTGGAGTTGGTGGTGGTGATTTCCTTCACCCAGCTTTCCTTTATCAGCTGCGTACCGTTCCAATTGCCTTTGCGGAGCATGAGGTAGCCGAAGCGGGCGAAATCACGGGTGGAGATATACATGTGATACGCCTTGTAATAGGAAATCTTGGTGT
Organism: Bacteroidales bacterium; assembly: GCA_017477465.1. Lineage (GTDB taxonomy): Bacteria > Bacteroidota > Bacteroidia > Bacteroidales > UBA932 > Cryptobacteroides. The sequence goes on along the minus strand of JAFUVU010000016.1, from coordinate 41,161 downwards.
CGCCGCCGTATTTCTGCCGCTCCAGATGCCAGTCCTGGAACTGCATGGGTTTTGCCAGGTTCTCGTCCATAAGCTGGTAAACGGTTTTTCCCGTTGCCTGTTCCAGGATAAAGCCTGCTACGTTGAAATCCCAGTTGTTATAGCAGTAATGAGTGCCCGGGGTAACAGTGTTCCTCTTCGGTTTTGTCTCATCGTCGCCACCGTTGGACGGCTCGTGGTAAACACCTGAGCGGCAGGCAAGTATATCCTCAACCTTGGCCGATTTCTCCAATTCGTAAAGGCCGCCGATGTCGTCTATGCCAAGATCGGCAAGGGTGGCCCGGCGCTTTATGAGGCCGCTGTCGATGTATTTGCCGTACATCGATATGAGGATGCTCTTTCGGCAGGAGGCTATGTAGGTGGTGTATTCTTCGGTATGCCCCCATTCCCAGATCATTTCACCGCCGGCTACAACTGCAAGGGCAGTGGCCTTTGAGTCTTTTGCAAGCTGATCCAGGTCCGGCAGTTTTGAGGAGTCGAATCCATGCTTCTCCGGAGCTGCTTTGCTCCAGGTCTCTCCGGGATATATGTATTTGGTTTTACTGCGGTTTTCCGCCTTCTTTTCCGGCTGGCATGCCGTCAGCGCAAAACCCAGGAGCAGTGCTCCCGCCAGACATTTAATCAGTCTCATAATTTAGTAACGCCGATACCCGGCAGGTCGTTAAGTGTTATCTTGCCGTCAACAATCTTCATGCCCGTGAAGCAGTCGTTGGTAATCAGGAGGTTGCCGTCGATATCGGCAAAATCCACTTTCGGGGAAATCTGGGCTGCGGCGCTGCAGGCGCAGGATGTTTCGGTGGTGCAGCCTATCATCACGTTCATCCCTAGTGCCCGGGCGGTGGTGATCATCTTGTTGGCCTCGCGCAGGCCGGTGCACTTGATGAGCTTGATGTTGATACCGTTGAACACGCCGTGGAGTTTGGTTACGTCGCTCAGGCGCTGGCAGGATTCGTCGCCGTAGGTGGGGAGGGGGCTGTTCTCGGTGACCCAGGCCATGTCGTCGTAAACGGTTTTGGGCATGGGCTGCTCGATCATCTTGACTCCCTTTTCGTACAGCCAGTTGATCATGTCAAGGGCGTAGTATTTGTCTTTCCATCCCTGGTTGGCGTCGATGACGATGGGCTTGTCGGTGACTTCGCGGATGGTGGAGATTATCATTTTGTCGTTTTCCTCCGTAGAGCCGAGCTTTGCCTTTAGAATCTTGTAAGGAGCGGCCTCCAGGGTCTTCTGGATAATCATTTCCTTGGTATCCATGCCGATGGTGAAGGACGTGCAGGGCGTGTTGGCGGGATTGTAGCCCCACATGCGCCATAGAGGAAGTCCGGAAAGGCGGCCGATAAGATCGTGCAGGGCGATGTCAATGCCACATTTGGGGCAGCTCATGCCTTCTTCTATGCTATCGACATAATCCAGGATGTCGTCTGTCATGAAGGGGTCGTCGAAGCGGGAAAGGTCCACTTTGTTCAGGAAGGCTGTGGCGGTTTCCAAATTCTGCCCTATCATATATGGAGGGAGCGCAGCCTCGCCATAGCCGGTGACGCCTTCGTAGCTTAGCTCTATCTGAATAGTCTTGGTGACATCCCTGGAATAGCCGGAGATTGTGAAGGTGTGTGCCAGCTCGTTCTCATAAGGACGGAATTTCATTGTGATTTTTCCGCCTTTGCCGATGGGAGCGAAAGCGCGCTTGGAGGCTGAGTTGCAAGCTGTACCTAAAGCAGGCACGGCGGAAAGAGCCGCCAAGGCGGCCGAAGTCTTGAGAAAATCTCTTCTGTTGAATGTAGTAGGCATACGACAATGTGGTTTATACTTTATTTATAAACGTCGCAGAGGCAGGGGTGGGGGAAAAGGGAGCGGCTTATGAGGTGAAGTCGCTGTTGTTGGAACGCCAGATTTCGCCAAGGTCGCCCATTGAGGTGCGAAGCTTCTCCAGCCCGTAACGCTTGAGGGTTTTCACGCTCTCCTTGCCGATGTCCAGGAGGTTGGCAATCTCGGAGTTTTTGTATCCCGCCAGTTGGAGGCGTACCACCTCGCGCGTGCGTTCGGGGAGCTGGCTGATTTCGTTTTCCAGCCTTTGGTACACTGAACGGACGGTGTCGGCTTCGTACAGGCGGATGTAGTCCTGCTGGAGCTCGTCTTTGTCGGTGCCCAGCTGAAGGAGGATTTTACGCTGGGATTCGGTTACCACTTTTCTGTGGCGGAGTTCGTCCAGAAGGGCGTTTTTGGTGCTGATGAACAGAAAACTTGTGGCCGAATACATGTTGGAGAAGCGGGAGCGCCTTTCCCAGAAGCGTATGAGCACATCCTGCACTATGTCTTTGGCGCAGTCTTCGTCCTGGACGTACTTCAAGGCGAAGCGGCGGAGCATTATTGTGTAATGCTCGAAAAAGGGACGGAATGCCGTAAGGTCACCCTTTTTTATGCGGTCCAGATTGAATTCGGCCATTGGTTTATAGTTTGTGCCCATGCAAATTTACTTTTATTTTTGGAAAAAAGATTATATTTATTTTTGTTTTTCCCCTTTTTGGGACGAACTACGTTATTAAGTTGATGAAAAACCGAAATTAGATGACAGACAACTATAACCAATCTGAACTCAACGAAGCCTGGACCGATTTTCTGGTCAAAGTGGAACGTCGGAAACTGCATCGCCGCTGGTCTGTGGCGTTTGCGAGTTTTGTGGTGATTGTAACCGCTCTTGTGTTTTTCCTTCCCGGCCTGCCGTTAGGGAACGAAAAGACAGAGACCATCCTGGCCTCCGGAACTGCCAGGAATATCCTTCTGCCGGATGGTACGGCAGTAACATTGTCGCCTGACAGTGAACTGTTTTACCCGGAAGCTTTCAACTCAGAGGTAAGGGAAGTAAGACTGAAAGGCGAAGCGTACTTCGACGTAAAATCCTCGCCGGAACATCCTTTTATAGTACTTATGGACGGTGCAACCATTCGCGTAACCGGTACGCGTTTTCGCGCCGTAGCTTACCCCGGCTCGGATAATTTGCAAGTCTCTCTGGACGAAGGCCGGGTGGAATTCACCCCGGAAGGGCATCCCACTGTTGTCATGCAGCCTTCCCAGGAAATCAGCTATAACCGCATATCTTCCAAGAGCCAGACGCAGCTGGTCTTCAAAGATTGTCCCCTGGAGCAGATAATGCAGTCCGTTTCACGCATTTACGGAGTGTCCTACCGCTTCTCGGATCCTGTACTCGGAAGTACCAGGCTTTCCTTCAAGATCCCCCAGTATGACGACGTCTCGCAATTAATGTCCCTTATCGAAATTGTCTGCCGTGTACGCGTGGAATTTTCCGCCGACGGCACTATAAACATAAAGCAATGAGAAAACTTTTGTGTTGCACAACAGCACTGCTTCTGATTTTTGCAGCGGTGCAGCAGGTATCGGCCCAGGGCATTCTTTCCGAAAAGGTGAGCGTGTCCCTGTCCAACACGTCCCTGTCGGATATCCTGTGGTCTCTTGAATCACAGGCCGATATCAAGTTCATCGTCAAAAGCGACGAGGCGGATGCCGTAAAGATTCCCGTCATCGACATGGTGGGAGTCTCGGTCAAGGCGGTTCTTGACAAGGCGCTTGAGGGCTCCGGCATGGAGTATCGGATGGTGGGCAATGTAATCACCATCAGCAAGACCTCCGCCCAGATGCCGGCCGATAAGCCGGACCAGGCGGCCGAACAGCCGCAGGAAGCCGAACCCGCCGTGAACACCCCTGCATCGGCCATCGCCTCCAGTGATCAGCAGGGGAAGGTTTCTGCCAAGAAGATTACCGTAAAGGGCCATGTGATGGACACTGCAGGCCAGATACTTCCGGGCGCGACGGTAATGGAATCAGGCAAGACCACCAACGTCGCAATCGTTGACGGAAACGGCGATTTCACCATCACCGTCCCGGGCAACGCTTCCCTCGAGGTCATGTTCTTCGGCATGCAGGACCAGACGGTTCCGGTCAACGGCCGCAAGAGTTTCTCCATTGTGATGCGCGAAAACGTCGTCGCCCTGGAAGAAGCCGTCATTACCGGCTACGGCAATTTCGTCAAGGAAGCTTACACCGGTTCTGCGGTAACGATGTCCTCCTCTCAACTGGAAGACAGGCCGATCGGCTCTTTCGAAGAGGCCCTGCGCGGCAATGTGGCCGGTGCCCTGGGCTCCACTTCAGGTCAGCCTGGTGAGGCAGGGGAGATTCTCCTTCGCGGCTTCGGCTCCCTGGAGGCTTCCAACCAGCCTCTGTACGTGGTTGACGGCGTTGTCTGGGACCAGGACAATGTCACTGGCTCGGACAATGTGACGGCCAATCCGCTGGCCGCCCTCAACCCTTCGGATATCGCCAACATCACGGTGCTGAAGGATGCTGCATCGGCCTCGCTGTACGGCTCCCGCGGCGCTAACGGCGTCATTGTCATTACCACCAAAACCGGCCACGAAGGGGAGACGATGCGCATAGACGTTTCCACCGTCAACGGCTTTGCGGTGATGACAAATACTCCGGACATCACCGACGGTCACGAGTTTGCCGAACTCTGGGTAGAAGGTTACATGAACCGCCTCATCCAGAACAGCTTGTCCCAGTACACGGCCAACAGCACAACCCTCCGTCGCCGCCTGGTGGAGGAACTCAAGAGCCTGTATGCCGACAAAGGCGGCTACACCTTCGAAGGCATGAACTACTACCAGTGGCAGAAGATGGCCCGCCAGGCTTTCAACACACGCTACGCAATGCCTACCCCGTCAGGCGGCTACAACAACTACGACTATTTCGGAGCCGACTATGATAAACTTCCCTCGACCGACTGGTTCAAGGAGATTTCCCGCGTGGCTCCTTTCACAAAGAATTCCCTGTCTGTAAGGGGCGGTTTCCAGAACGTCAACTATTACGCCTCCCTGGAATACTACAACCAGCAGGGTACCATAATCAACTCATCCCTGGAGCGTTACACCATGCGTATGCGCTTCAACCGCAACGACCAGAACCAGTTCTTCACCTGGGGCGTAAACACATACATCGCCTATACCCAGCAGAAGGGCCCCGTGGCCGGCGGCTCTCTCTACCAGTCGCCCATGTACGGCGCCAACACGCTGCCTTCAGTCGTTCCGGCCCGTCTCGAGGACGGTTCCTACAACCTCAATTTCCCCGACAACCTTCTCAACGGTACGCACAATCCGCTGGCATCGGCAAACGAGCACCTCAATCTTCGTCCGCAGGTGGCTATTACCGTAAGCGGCGACGTAGGCTTCCGCTTCACCGACTGGCTAAAACTCACCAGCAAGCTCACGATGTACTATTATAACCAGCGCCGTAAATCGTACTATTCCAGTTACTTCGGTGCAGGTCTTACCACGCACGGCTCCCTCTGGGAACGTTACGTCAACCGTGCCAGGCTGGTAAATACCACCATGCTCAATTTTGACAAGGAGTGGGTGAGCGGCCATGCAATATCGGCAGTTGCAGGTGTGGAGCTTGAAAATCTGGATTACAAGTTTGCCGAAATGGGCGGAAACGGTTTCGCTACCGACGACCTGCCTTACATGAGCAATGCCGCCACGCTGTCGTCATTCAGCGGCGACGGTTATGACACCGGCATGCTTTCCCTGATTACCAACCTGAATTACTCCTATCAGAAGAAGTATTTGTTTGGAGCATCGTTCCGCAGGGACTACTCCTCCAAGTTCGGCCCCGATTACCGCGCCGGTAATTTCTGGAGCGTATCGGCAGGTTATGATATTGCTAAAGAGCCGTTTATGCTTCGCGCCCGCCGTTATGTCAACCAGCTCAAGATCAAGGGTAGCTACGGTATCAACGGCACGCTTCCTTCCCAGCAGCTGTTCTGGCAGAACCTCTATAATTCTGTGCGTTACAATTCGGACCTTGGCGTTTACACTTCATACCGCGAGCGACCCGAACTAACCTGGGAAGGCAACCGCATCTGGAATGTCGGCCTGGACGCATCCTTCTTCCGCGACAAGATTACAGTAGGCGTGGAGTACTACCAGCGCAAGTCCAGCAACATGCTGCAGAACGTAATAGTCTCGCGCACATCCGGTTATACCAATTATCTGATGAATACCGACGCGGGTATCGACAACCGGGGCATAGACCTTACGATAAGCGCCAATATCCTCCGTCACAAAGACTGGACCTGGGATGTGAAACTGAACCTGTCGCAGCTCAGCTCCAAATACTACGGCATCCAGACTCAGTACTATGACGGCAAACAGCGTCAGCTGATTGCCAGCGGCCTGAATGTCCACACCTGGTACCTGAGGGAATTCGCCGGCATCGACGAGGATTCGGGAAGCGTCCTGTACCGTCACGTCGATGAGGACGGATATGAGTACCTTGACACCTCAGGCGGTGACTACAAGGCCTCGAAACAGGGCGTACCCAAGGTCTTCGGCGGTTTCGAATCAACCCTCACCTGGGGCCGGTTCTCGCTGAACGCCCTGTTCACTTACGGCTTGGGACATTACATTTATGACTATCTGGGAGCCATCCGTCAGGCTAACGACGGCGCTTCCGTCTATACCGTGGCCAGCTCCCAGCTGGACCGCTGGACGCCCGACCACCCCGTCGCATCCAACCCGCTACGTATCTACAGCGGCGGCCTGGACACCAGGTCGGACCGTTACCTCACCAAAGGCGACTATCTGAAACTGAAGAACGTAAAGCTCACCTGGCATGTGCACAAAGAGCTCTACAGAAAGATCGGCATGTCAAATGCCTGGATTTACCTGCAGGCAGAGAATCCCTTTGTCCTGTGCGCCTTCAAGAACTACGACCCTGAAATGAGTACTGCCGGTTACAGGGAGGCCGACCGCTATCCTTCCGCCTGCACAGTCACCCTTGGTATTTCTGCAAGATTCTAAAAATGATGGAAAGTATGAAATTCAGTAAAATCATCCTGACGGCAGTTGCCGCAATCGGCCTTCTGGTTCAGACAGGCTGCGAGAAGACTTTCCTTGACAAAGAATCCCTGTCCGCCGTGCCCGGGGACTTTGTAGAAACCACGGAAGACGGCCTTGACCTCCTTCTGACAGGAGCATACAACGGATTGCAGCACCGTTTCTATTACGGCGGCACGCTCTATCTGTACGAAGCCACCAAAGGCCCCGACTTCTTCCAGCGTGTGGCCACGGGCGGCTACTCCTTCGCTTCCGAAAACCGCTATAACGGCGGCAAGAACATGAGCGGCAACGTAACCAATGCCTGGACTCAGATTTACAACGTCATTCGCAATACCACCATTCTTCTGGAACTTGCCGACGACATCCCCGGAGATATCGAGCACCTTCGCCATCTGAAAGGCGAGGCTTATGCGATAAGGGCGCTCGCTTATTTCGACCTCCTTCGTCTGTATGCCTACCCCCCCCGTTATTCCTGCCCATGGGGAAGTGCATACGACCCCAAATACAGGTGGGGCGTTCCCATCATGGATACAAGGGACAAAGGCTACAATGCGCTGGAATACAAGACCTACCTTGACGAGGACAGGATCATCGTCTTCAGGGAAGACCGGATGGACCTTCTGAGCGACGAAGACCGCGCCCTCATCAACGCATCGCCCGATAAAGTGGCCGACGGTATCGGCCGCAATACTGCCCAGGAGTGCTGGAACCTTGTTAAAGACCAGCTTGAAAAGGCCTGGAACCTGATGCAGGACGTTACTGCCGAAAGCGGCCGCATGGGCGCCGCCGCCATTCTGGCCCTCCGTCAGAGGGTGGCCCTTTACATGGAAGACTACGCCCTTGCAATCAGTCTTGGCGAACAGTGGCTCAACAGGTTCGAAAGCAATTACTCCATGCTGAGTTACGAAGGCTGGAGCTCATTGTATTACAAACCTTTCAGCAGCGAGTCCGTCTTCGAACTCAAGTACAGCGAGTCCGACAACATGGGCTCCAACTCCATCAACTACTGGGCCCGCAAACAGACCTACAACATCCCCGGTTCCCCGCTTGACGGAACGATGAGCGACAATATCGGCTATGCCAAACTTGGACTCACCTTCGGCACATCGTCTTCGGCATATGAGTTGCTGGAAGCCTATCCGCTCGACGTCCGCCGCTACCTCATCTGCGACATGGGCGTAGCGGGACAGGACTGGAAGTCGATCCGCCGTTATGTAGGCGACCCTTACCACTATGTCCACAACATCCCGGTAATCCGCCTTCCCGAGATTTATCTCAACCTCTCGGAGGCCTATTACAAGAGAGGCCGCATCACCGAGGCCATCGACATGCTGTCCCGTGTCACCCTGGCACGCCGTCAGGAGAGCTCTCCCACCATTACCGGTATAAACACTATCCTGGATGAGCGAAGACGTGAATTCATCCTCGAAGGGCAAACCTTCTTCGACTGGTTCCGCAACGGCCGCAACATCAGCGACCGGCCCATCCTCGGGTACATAAACTCTTCGGCTACAATTACTTTTGGCTCAACTACCCAGGTTGTATATCCTATCCCGCTCCTGGAAATGAACGCAAATCCGGCTATCCGCCGCCAGCAAAACCCCGGTTACGGCGAGTGGAGCTTCGGCATAGCCGACGATGAACTTGGCATGTAAATCCAAATGCTTATGAACAAGATACATACATATCTGATGGGCGTGGCCCTTATCCTGGCCGCCAGCTCATGCAGCGGAGTAAAAAACAGTGAGGTGGTGAACGACAACAGCTTTACCATCGAAAGCGCCGACGAGCATTGGGATGCCGGGAAGATTTCCTTCGGAGCCGACGGTGGTACCATCACCCTTGATATCGTCCATGACGTTACCAGTGTCGCCTGGAGAATGCGCTGCTCCCTTGACGACACCTGGTGCAGCTACTCACAGGCAGCCGATCAGCTGTATATTGCGGTTTCTCCCAATCCGCTCCCTGTGGAAAGGAGAACCGGTTTCGACATTATTATCGGTGAAAACATTTCTCACGTAACTGTCGTGCAGGGTTTTGACGATACTCCTCCTTACGAGAGCACCCCGTCAGACCTCCCGGGCACGACATGGGACGATGACGAAACAAACTGGCAGTAAGATGAAAAGCAGCAGATTCTTCGCGACCGTTGTGCTGCTCATCCTGAGCATGCCTGCGTTTGCCATCCATCGCGGGCTGGACTCGCTGGAGTTCACGGCCTACGCCCCCCTTGCGGACAAACCCGTAAAGGTGTTCACATACGTGCCGACGTGGGGCAAAATTGCCGATATGCCGGTCCTTATAACGATGCACGGTGCCGAGCGAAGCGGCATGAACGGCATCATCTGCTGGCGCGAATTTGCCGAGCAGGACGGCTTCATCGTCATTTCTCCCCAGTTCAGCAAAACCTGGTACAAGGAGAATGATTATCAGTTCGGCGGAGTGGTCGATCCTTCCACCGGCGAGGTGCGTCCGGAAGAAATGTGGACCTACAGCATAATAGAGCCGATTTTCGAACATGTGAAGAGCCTGCTCGGGAACAAGGCCGAAGTATATGACATGCAGGGACATTCGGCAGGTGGCCAGTTTGTGCACCGCTATCTAATTGCAAAGCCCAATGCCCGCGTCCGCCGTGCTGTGGCATGTAACCCCGGAAGCTGGACCTGGTGTAATCCCGACGGAACCGTAAACGGTTCGGACAAAGCCTATAAGTGGCCCTACAGCATCAACGGAACGCCCTTCAATGACATGGCCCATCTGGCGTCCTTCTTCTCAAGGGAGATGTATATCTGCCTGGGCAACAAGGATACCGATCCGGGCGGTAGCGCCGTCCCGCGCAATGAAGAGGCCATCTGGCAGGGAGCACACCGTTTCATGAGAGGCCAGAGCTTTTATTCCAGCCACAGGAGGCTGGCTTCCAAGCTGGGCTTGGAGTTCAATTGGAAACTTTCGATCGTCGATGGCATCGGCCACCAAGGCAGGGGAATGGTTTACGGAATGCGTTCGGGTGGCAGATATACTGCATCGGCCTTTACTAAAACGGCAGCTTATTATTTGATTTACGGCAAAAAGTAATGACAAGATTCGGACATACGGCTCTGACTATGGTATTTGCGCTCCTGCTGTCCTGTACTCCGCAGGGCAAGGGAACTGCGCCTGTCCGTCCTGAAAAAGAGTACGACTACAAGCGCGGCGAAGATTCGTTCGAGTACAATCCCGGCGGTCTTTTTGCCGACAGGCCCGTTACGGTCTATACCTACATCCCGGAAACCGGCGATGTCACCAAGATGCCTATACTGATTACTCTACATGGAGCAGAACGCAGCGGCCAGAACGGCATCATCTGCTGGAGCGAATTTGCCGAGAGAGACGGCTTCATAGTGGTTTCCCCTGAATTCAGCAAGAGCATGTATTCCGAAAACGACTACCAGTTCGGCGGAGTGACGGATCCCGAGACGCACCTGCTGCGCCCCAAGGCAGAATGGACCTACAGCATCATAGAGCCGCTGTTCGATTATATCCGCGAAAAGACCGGGAACACATCCGAGACTTATCACCTGCAGGGCCATTCGGCAGGCGGCCAATTCGTTCACCGCTTCCTGCTGGCAGTTCCGGATGCACGAGTGGGCACGGCCGTGGCCTGCAATCCCGGCAGCTGGACCTGGGTGGACCCGAGCGGCCGCATCGGCGAAACTTCGGACGTGTTCACCTGGCCCTATAGCGTACAGGGCACCCCGATGGCCGATAGGAACAACCTCGCGTCATTCTTCGCCCGTAAGTTCTATGTATGCCTTGGAAGCCTGGATACCGACACCACCGACAGTTCCCTGCCAAAGGACAAAGCTTCGATGTGTCAGGGAAAATACAGGCTCGAGCGCGGCCGGAACTTCTTCGCGGCGGCTGAGAAGATTGCCGGAAGCTTCGGCCTTCCGTTTTCCTGGGAACTTTCCATTGTCGATGGTATCGGCCACCAGGGCAGGGGAATGGTTTACGGCGAAAAGACCGGCTCCTCCTACAGCGCCGACAACTATTCAGAAACAGCAGCTTATTATTTGATATTCGGTAAGGAAAAATAAAGATTCATGATGAAACGTTTCGCATATTTTCTAATCGCCGGCGCACTCCTTGCAGGATGTGCCCGTCCCGACATCGGCCCCATAAGCCTGACGGGTTCCGATTTGGATACCTTCGACGGGGAAACCGTCAGGGTGGATGGCTCTTCACAGACCTTCTCCCTGTCCGTAAGCGGTTCCTCGTGGGAAGTGGCATCGGCCTCCGACGATATCTGGCTCAGCGCTTGGAGCGAGGACGAAGGCACCCTGAAGGTGAAGGTTACGGCCAACGAGGGGGATACGCCCCGCAAAACGGTCATTATTATCCACAACGCCGGGAGCAGTGCCAAGGTGACCGTCGAGCAGGACTATCTGAAGTACCTCACTTTTGCCACGTCGGAGAATATCATCGAAGCAGCCTCGGGCGAGGTCAGCGTCCCTGTTTCCACGAATATCCCTACCGACGGCATGAACGTGAGCTCCAGCGACGACTGGGTGAGCGATTTTTCAATTGCCGACAATAAGCTTCACTTCAAGGTGACGGCCAATCCCAGCGAAGAGAGCGCTCGCACCGCGACTCTAACCATCCGTTCCGGGCTCTTTGTCACCACAACAAAGGTGACGCAGGTGGCCATGTCCGGCTTCCCTTATCAGGTCGCCGTCTCATCGCTCGACTTCAGCCGTTTCCCCATCTACGACCTCATCGATGCGGAAAGGGATATAAAGGTCGGCAGGGCTTGCAAGGAATACCTGTACAAAGTGGACCCGCTAAGCGGTGAAGAAATCGTAAACGGTTCGTTTATTGTTTGTTATCCTTATATCGATGGTAAGGTCAACTACACTAAGGGGATTGTCTGGAACGACGGCTCCACCGTCAGCTGGAAAGAGCAGGTGAGCGTGAACGACAAGGGCTCGGACCATATCGCCTGGTTTGAAAAGGCCGACAAGACCCCCGGCAACAACCTTTACATGGGCCGCGGCGCAACGTCCTTCCGCCTGGAAGCCCTTTCTGACGAAGATGCAGCCAATGCCACCATTCTGGCCGCCACCCCGCTGATTTTTAACGATGAGCGCAGCGGTGCAGCCGACAATCATGGTCAGACGGAGGAGTCCTTCAGCTACCCGCTGGTGAAAGTCGGCATGCAGATTTGGCAGAAGAACAATCTCCGCACCACCCGTTTTGCCGACGGTACTCCCATCCCCACCGGGCTCAACCGCTACACGGGCTGGCAGACCGGTGTCCCCGGAACTCAGCCCATAAGGGACGAAAACGGCAATGAAGTCAAGGACGCTTCAGGCAATTCGCAGCCTGTCACTTACACGAACCTCAAGCCTATATGCATGCTTGCAGGCACCGGCAGCTCTTCTACCTTTGACGATGCCAACGATCCTTCGGATGCCGCCGTCAACGCCCGCAATACTTACGGAGTTTCCTACACCTATGCCTGCATCATGCAGCAGACGCTGGATTTCCCTGTAGACAAGTCGGCAGTGTTCGACAAAAACGACAAACTGTCTCCTGAGGGATGGAAGGTTCCTTCCCGCAACGACTTCCAGATCCTTCTGAATTACCTCCAGCAAGGTGACATCCAGGGTAACGAAGCCAGAATGGCCGACCTTCTCTCCAAGGTCCACAGCGGCTACGACGACTTGACCGGCTTCTCGGCAATCGGCCTGCGCCAGAAGGGCCCCAGCGGCGGTTATAACAACGTACTGTATTACTGGTCAACTGATTATCGCTATCTTGGCGCTCAGCATTTGGTGGCTGTCCTGCGTCTGTTGCCAGGTAACTATATCCCCCTGTTCGACCTTACGGTCTCCGCCGGGGTATATGTCCGTTTAGTTAAAGAAGATATGGAATAATATTGTGCCATGAAAAAATATCTGCTTTCATTCATCGTATTGGCGTCGGCCTTTTTCGCCTGCAATAAAACTGCAGAAACGCCCGGTGGCGGGGTGGCCGGATTCAGCGTCTCCGTGAATATCCCGGATACAAAAGTGAGCTTCGACGACGGCTGTCAGCTTTACTGGGAAGGGGAGGAGGCTGTCTCGCTGCTGTTCGGCAACGACAACAGCATTGACGGCAACAACCGCCTCACAGCCCGCTTGGAACAAGGTGACAAATTTGGCGTATTCTCCGGCGAGGTGGACCTGGGTTCCTTCAGCCCCGACCATCTTCGCGGCGTCGTGTATCCGTACAATCCGGACCATTTTTACCGTCGCAACGGTGCAAGCTACCGCATTGTGATGCAGATAGGCGGCACAATGGACGAAAACAAGAAGTATCACCAGATACAGTACCGCGACAATGTCCTTAACGGGGACAACATCGCCCTTTTCTCGGTGCTGTACCCCGAAGATGCCGTAGTGGAAAACGGCAAATACATCATCGACGGGAAACAGTTCAGCTGGGGCTGCTCTCTTGTGCGTTTCAATATCTACGGCAAAGGAAGCGCCCTTGAGGCCGATGAGGTGCTGAAGTCGGTGGAAATAGCCGCCCAGAGCGGCTCCTCCATCGCCGGCCGTCAGGAATGGAAGATCGAGGCGGGCGAATTCATCTGGAACGGCGTTTCCAACAACGTCCAGGTGGAAATGCAGGAGCCTTACACCCTTGCCGACAGAGATGCCGAAAACGGCGTAAAAGTGTTCATGACGCTCATGAGCAGAAGCTTCACCCTCAAGCAGGGAACGGTATTGACCATCCATACCGATAAAGGCGACTACCCTTACACCTTCCCGGCCGACCTTGCCTTCGACCTGTCCAAACCCGGACATGTGAAGAAAGTAGGTATCGACCTAAGTGCTTCTTACCCTTACATTATCCCGTCCGACCCTAATAAGCTTCCTTCCGCCACCTGGATTGATGAAGACGTTTGGACTCCGGCCTCCTAAAAAGATCAGAAGATGAAGACAAACCGTAATTTAGCTTTTTCACTGGCAGTCCTTGCTGCGCTTTCGTGCACAAGACTGGCCGAAGAGCCGCTCTCTGTCAGCAGCTTTGATCTGAGTGTTGATGCCTCCGCTCCGGCAACTAAAGTCACCTTCGAGGGGACTTCGCTTGTCTGGGAAGGTACGGAGGAAGCCGCCCTCATTGCGGGCAGCGAATCCGGCTATGTGGCCGCAAAACTTCTCACCAACGAGAAGTATCCCGGGGCCTTCTCCGGCAGCGTGAACCTGTCTCCGTACAGTCAGGACGAAATAAAGGCTTTTGCCGTCCCTTACAGCGCGGCATCGCTTTCCGGCGGCAAGTTGGCCCTGCTGATTCCAAGTAATCAGACGCAGGCCGCCAGCGGGCAGATTAACGGAGCTTATGTGCCTGTATATCATAAACTTTCATTTGCCGACCTGGTCCTTAAGGAAGACGGCACCTATGGAGTTGAAAACCTTACCCTGAACTGGGGCTGCGCCCTCCTGCAGTTCAATGTTTACGGAAAGCATTCTTCCCAAAGCAGCAGTGAAACTCTTCTCTCTGTTGCCATCACTACCGAAGGTGTTCCTGCAGCGGGAACAGTGCTCTGCGACCTCGCATCCGACAGCATGGAGTTTGAAGACGGAGCCGGAACCCTCAGCGTTTCTCTTGGAGAAGTAGTGCCTCTTAAAGGTCTTAATCAGTCAAACGGCGCAAAGCTGTTCGCTGCAGTACTTCCCAGAAACGTGAAAGTGATTGAAGTAACGGTGGAGACTGATCAGGCCATCTATACCATGAATCCTGCTAAGGAACTGAGCCTCAAACCCGGTGAAGTGCACCGCATCGGGCTCGACCTCAGCAAGTTCACTGACCGCGAGATAGCTACCGAATACTCTACCGACGGTACCAACTGGACAACTGCCATTCCTTCCCGCTTCTCGTCGCTACAGGTAAGGGGCAGACTTTCCAATACCACCCTTGGCAAGATCGTATCGGCCGTCAAGAAGCAGACCGTTCCGGCCGACCTTGACCTCTCCGGAACTCGGTACGAGAGCACCGTATTCCCCGCCAGCTTCCAAGCCACTTCTTCCGCACCTGACGTCTCCCTCAAGAGCATCAAGTTCCCGTCCAATGTCACCGAGATTGCCGAACATGCATTCGAGTACTGCTCGGCCCTCGAGAGTGTGGACCTTACGGGCATTGAAACCATTGGCGGCTGGGCATTCCAGTATTGCGGTCTCAAGACGTTGGATATTCCTAACACGGTTACCAGCATCCCGGGAACATATACCTTCGGCTATAATTTCGCTCTCCAGAGCATCTATTACAATTCGCCGGCGCCGCAGCTTTCCGGTGTCAACCACCACACATTCTCTACCCGCAATACCACCGCAGTCGAATCCTTGCCTCCGCAGTATAAACCTGGCGGCATCATTCCTCTGGAATTCACTTTCGGCCCGGATGCCGTCGCAGTCCGCCAGCAGGATTTCGACACCAACCACAAGCTGGTGAAGATGACCTTCAAGGCCCGTCCCGAATTCATCGGCAATTCCTGGATTGTCCGCTGCCGCTATATCGAGACCTTCGACCTCAGCGAGATTGATACGCCTCCTACGTCGGACAATACTTCCAATATGGCTTTTGTGGGCGATTTGGTCCCTGAGGGCCATGCAAAGCAGATTTTGGTACCAGCAGGCAAGGGCGAGGCATACGCAGTTGTAAATCCTTGGAAGTACCTGAGCGAGACAAAGGGATATACAATTGTTGATCCGAAGCCGCCGGTAGTGGCCGAAGTCCTGTATTCCACCGACGGAACCAACTGGGAAGAGTCTCTTCCGGACAATTTCACAGCCCTGTATGTGAAGGGAATTCTTAATTCGGAAGTACTTGGCGATATCCGCGAAAAATTCGGCAATCTGGAAGCCGGCGCGGCGCTCGATCTTAGCCAGACCGAGTACTCGTCAGAGGTTTTCCCCGCCCTGTTCGGCGGGGAATCGGAGGGCGCAGGTTGTACTACCATCACATCCATCAAGTTCCCTTCAAATGTAGAAGAGATTGCGGAAAATGCATTTGCATACTGCTCTGCTTTGGAAAGCGTAGAACTTGAAGGCATTAAGATTATCAACTCCCATGCGTTCAGCAGTACCGGTTTGAAACATCTCGTGATTCCCAACACGGTCGTGAGCATGCCCGGACAGTATCACTTCGGACATTGCTGGCATTTGGAAAGCATTTATTACAACAGCCCTGCTCCGAACCTTAAGACAGATGCAGGGGCCGATGCAACGCATCATACATTCTCCACACGTAACACCGCTGCAGTAGAAAGTCTGCCCCCGCAATACTCTGAAGGTCTGATTCCCCTGGAGTACACTTTCGGCCCTGATGCCAAGGCTGTCCGCAGCCAGGATTTCGACACCAATCACAAACTTGTGAAGATGACATTTGAAGCCGGTCCTGAATTCATCGGCAATTCCTGGATTGTCCGCTGCCGCTATATCGAAACCTTCGATCTGAGCGCGGTGGATGTTCCTCCGACATCGGCCAATACAAGCAATCTGGGCGCAGTGGGCGATTTGGTTCCTGCGGGTCATGCAAAGCAGATTCTTGTCCCTGCCGGCAAGGGCGAGGACTATGCAGCCGTCAATCCTTGGAAGTACCTCAGCGAGAACAAGGGTTACACTATCGTGGATCCTCAGACGCCGGTTGAGGCCGATGTGCAGTATTCCGCCGACGGAAGCAGCTGGAGCAACGACATTCCCGCATCCTTCTCGACCCTGTATGTCAAAGGCATCTTGACCGCCGATGAACTCTCCTCCATCAAGGAAGCCATTGACGCCACTACCGGCGCAGGCCTGGATATGAGTGCTGCCGAATATTCATCCTCCACCTTCCCGGCCGTCTTCGGCGGCGCTTCGAAAGGCAATAACGGCTCGGCCGACGGCGCGGTCATCGGCACTGAAGGAAGCCCTCTCACGTCGGTGAAATTCCCTTCCAACGTCACTGCAATTGCCGATGACGCCTTTGCCGCCTGCAGCAAGCTTGCAAGCGTGGATCTGCAGGGCATCAAGAGCATCGGCATAGGCTCGTTCAAACTTAGCGGTCTCACTGCCGTTTCTGTGCCTGCAAATGTTGAAACCGTAGGCGCTTACGCCTTTGGTTATACGCCCGCTCTTGCATCCATTTATTGGAATTCTCCTTCTACTTCCAACCACGCCTTCTCATGGAGAGGGGCAGGGGACAATGCCAATAATGTGTCATCCAAACCCACCACGGCGACTTTCGGAGCAAATACCACTCTTGCTACAGGCCAGACATTTGACACCAACCACAAACTTGTCAAAGTCATCTTCGAGGCTGATCCGGCCGCCATCGGCTCGGCCTGGATTATACGCTGCACCAGCCTTGCAAGCTTTGACCTAAGCGCCTGCACTGCCGATTTCCCTGCAAGCGCATCTTCCGGCAACCTGCAGAATGTGGGCGATGACGTAGCCGAGGCTGACAGAATTATTCTGGTGCCCTCCGGCAGCAAAGATGCATTTGCAGCCAAACAGCCGTGGAAATATCTGACGGAGACAAAGAAATACACTATACAAGAAAAATAATCAATCAATAATTAAGCGCTTATGAAAGAAGTAAAACGAACCTATCAGGCTCCGGAGGCGGAATTGATACCTCTGGAGCTCACTGCAAACATTTTGCAGAATTCATTGGGCGGGCCTCTTGTCCCGGAGGATCCGATCACCCTTGGCACCATGTGGGACGACAGTATGATTTTTTAAAGGAGGGCCGATTATGAAAAAAGTAGTTTTTGTATTGGCACTCGCCGCTGCCATGAGCGCAGTCTCCTGCGTAAAAGAGCAAAATAATGTTCCGGAGAGCTCACCAAGGGTTATCTCTCTTACTGTCAAAGCCACCCCTGACACCAAAGTCGCTCTGAGCGGCTGGCAGCCCGTATGGACCGGCAACGAAAAGATGCAAGTCATCTTCGGCAATGAGGGAACCAGCGACGCCGCAACTACCGGCCGTGTGTATCTGGACCAGACCAGCACCGGTATTTTCGCAGGTGAAATTGAAATTCCCACCGGTTTCAACATAGATGACATCCAAGGTGTAGTAGTCGGTCCCGATTCCTGGTATAGGCATCTGGGTGGCCAGAAACGTATCGTTATGCCTGCTGCCGCCGACCAGACTCAGAGCGCATCCGGTGTCTTCGAAGGCGACAATTTCCCCTTCTATGCCGAGTTCGACTCCAGCATGCTGGATGACGACGGAATGGGCAACTACACCATTTCCGGCCTTGTGCTGAGTAAAGGCTTCGCAGTTATCCGTTACAATGTTTACGGTGCCCACGACGGAATGCTTGCTTCCGGAGAATCCCTTCAGTCCGTAGGACTTACCGCTACAGGTGCGAATATTGTCGGAACAACCGAATACAATAAAGCTGGAACAAGCGCCGGTAAACCCACCTTCAACGGAGCCGGCAGCAATTCTACCGTAAGCCTTGGAACGGCATTCCCTCTTAAAGGGACTACGGTAGATGACGGAGCCGTAATTTATCAGGCCGTCTTGGCCCGTGCCGATGGTTCCAACTCCAGCAAGGATGCTTCCGTTACAAAAATTTCGGTAGTAACCGACAAGGCGACCTACACCAAGACTCTCTCTTTGACCCTCTCGCCGGTCACAGGCCATGTCTATCAGTTCAATGTGGACCTCTCCAAGGACTTCAACCGTGAAGTCAACGTAGAATACTCGATTGACGGCGGAGCAACCTGGACTGCCGACATCCCTGCAAGCTTCTCTACTCTTAAACTCAGGGGCGCAATGGCTCTGGACGAGCCTACCCTGCAAGTGGTTGCCGACGCAGTAAAGGCCCAGTCCGGCAACGTGGACGTAGATATGAGCGCAATGAAGGTGGCTCTTACAACTGTGGATGAGACAGATCTCGCCCAGTTCCCTGCCGTATTCGGCAATGCAACGGCCGCCGATGCCGCTGCGAATCTCCACAGCATCATATTCCCTTCCAATACCACTGCAATTGCAGCCGGTGCGTTCTACAACTGCTCGGCTCTTGAAAGCATTGATCTGACCAAGATAAGTTCGATTGGGGACAATGCATTCCGCGCGACAGGCCTTAAAGACCTCGTAGTTCCTGAAACCGTAACAACTCTTGGAAACTATGTGTTTGGTTATTGCTGGAAGCTTGAAACGCTCTATTTCGATTCTCCGGCACATGCCAACGCAACCGGTAATACGCATACTTTCTCTTTGCGTAATACCTCTGCAGTAGATGCGCTGCCCGATTCTTACAAAAAAGCAAACCTGATTCCGCTTATTGCAACTTTTGGCCCCAATGCAGTTATCGGCAATCAAGAGTTCGACACCAATCACAAACTGGTGAAAATGATTTTCGAGGGTAAGCCTACCATCAAGGGTAATGCATGGGTAATCCGTTGCCGTTACATCGAAACCTTTGATTTCTCAAAAGTATCTTCTCCAGTGGCCCCTGGTGCCAATAACCTTGGCGCTGTAGGAGAACTTGTTACCGGAGACAAGAAGATTATTGTTCCCAAAGGCTGTGCGGCTACTTATTATGCAGCAAGCACTTGGAAGCAACTTGTGGATGTAAACGGCTACGTAATTGAAGAACAATCCAATGTGGAATACTCCACCGATGGCGGTACCACATGGGGATCAGCCATCCCTGACGGCGCATTTACAACGCTTGCGGTGAAGGGCAACATAACAGCTGCAACGCTTGATGAAATCAAGACCGCAATAGAGACAAAGAGTACCCCGGTAGCCATAGATTTGAGCGACTCCGAGTACGAAAGCGAGACCTTCCCGGCCACCTTCAAGGGTTGTACGGCCATCAGCCATATCTCTTTCCCTTCGAATGTTACGACTGCGGCAGAAAGCGCATTTGAAAATTGCACCAATCTGACCAGTGTAGATTTGGATGGCTTTACCGGACTTACCGGACAGTATACTTTCTGCAATACAGGTCTTACAAGCCTTACAATTCCAGCCTCGATTTCCTCTGCTATCGCCCGTTCTTTCCAGAATTGCTATTCCTTGTCGGAGATTGTTTACGCGGCTTCTTGGAATCCGTATTCTACAAATGCAAGTGACAACTACAGAACGTTCCAGTTCGGTAAGGGCAATACTAATAATGCTTCAACGGTAAGCAAAACAACAGATCTTGTTGTAACTGTCAAATCCAATGTAAAATCCTTACCTGGTGCGGCGTTCTCCAGTAATGTGAACCTTGTCAAGGTCGTTTTTGAAGGGGATAATCAAGTGATTTGCCTACGTACTTTCCAGAACTGTCACAATCTTGCAACTATCGAGATGAAAGGCGATGTTCCTCCAAAGATTAATGCAACCTCTGCTTATACAGATGTAGGTAAGAATGTCACCGCTGCAAACAGGAAGATTATCATTCCTCATGGTGCCACCGCAACCTACGAGGCTCACGCCAACTGGGCTGCTTGGGAAACCATGGCGACTGCTCTTGGCTTCACAGTAGAAGAGGCAGCAGAATAAGATTTGATTCTATCCTTTTCCGGGGCCGGCTATGATGGCCGGCCCCGTTTTGAGAAAGATAAGCTGCTTCATAAGCGACATTTGCCCGGAATAGGGTCGCGAAGCGACTGGAGCGCTGAAGCAGCTTATTTTTCCATTCTAAATAAGGCCACAGAGAATGATTAAGAGTGTATTTTGCGCCATTGCGTTATGGTCGGCCCTCTTTGCAGGTGAAGACCGTACGCTGGTGTTTTCAAATGAAAAACGCGCTCCGGTGACTTCTGTCAAGGACCAGGGCGGTTCCAGTACATGCTGGGACTATTCGGGCATTTCTTTCGTCGAGGCGGAAATAATCCGGAAGAAAGGAATCGCCGATCCGTCGCAGTACCCCGCACTCTCCGAGGCCTTTATCCTCTCCCATTCCCTGCACGACAGGGCGAAGCGCTACGTGCGTCTGGAAGGCAACCTGAGGGCTGCCCCGGGAAGTGAAGGGGCCGATGTCGTTGAAACCATCGGCCGATACGGAATCGTTCCCCGCGACGTGTATCCAATGCCCGCGTACGCAGGCGAGAGAAGCCGATACAGGGAGTTTACCGCATCGGTGCGAGCTTTCCTGAAAGGCATCGTGGACAGGAAAGAAAAGGTGCTCCGGCCGGGATGGATGGACGGTCTGGACGACATCCTTGACGGATTCCTTGGCGCATCGGCCCCGACGGAGTTCGATGCGGAAGGAAAGCACTGGACTGCAGAAGCTTATCGCGACCACTTGGGCTTCCGCCCGGCCGATTACGTCAGCATCGCATCCGTTATCGATGTCCCTTACGGTGAAAGCTTTGTCCTTGAGATATTTGACAACTGGCGCTGGACTCCGTCCCTTAACATGCCCCTTGACGACATGGTAGGAGTGCTGGACAAAGCCGTCGATATGGGCTATACCGTCAATATAGCGGCCGATATTACCCAGCGCGGGCATCAGCTGGACGGTTACGCGACGGTGGTCCCCGAGGATGCCCCGTACACCCTGTCCCTCCCTTGGGAAGAGCCTAAAACCACACCGGAGATACGTCAGGACCTGTACGACCGCAAGGTCACCACTGACGACCATGCCATGCACCTTGTCGGCAGGGCATACGACCAGTTCGGCAGGAAGTTCTTCGTTATCAAGGACTCGCATGGTGACTATGGTCACTTCGGAGGCTATCTTTACATGTCGGAGGAGTATGTGCGCCGCAATGTGCTTCATATCCTCGTGCACAGGGATGTCCTTGATGCATACAAAGGAATGGGAGTGCCGTCGGACTATGTGTCGGCCCTCAAGCGAATAATGGCCGATTGCGGCCTTCCCACCCTTAACCTGACCTACAAGGACAGCGTCTCCACGCTTACTTTCACTCTGAAAAACGAAGAGTTCTACAAAGATTCCACCGCTGCCGCTTACTACGCACAAGCGCGCCCCGCGACAGATTCAAGCATTTACCAGGCCTGCTCTGTTAGCAAAGTCCCTTTCGCCTACATCGTCTGCAAGATGGCCGACGACGGCGAAATCGACCTGGATACCCCGCTCGTGAAGTATTACCCGGGCATCCTGAAGCACTTTGCCAAGGACAAACTCAATCAGGCCAGGGCGCGGAAAGTGACTGCCCGGTACTGCCTTACGCACGTTTCAGGACTTGACAACAAGAATTACCGGGAATCGGCCTTCTCCTTCGAACCGGGGGAGCGCTTCCAATATTCAGGCGTAGGAATAGCCATGCTGCAGTGGACGGTGGAGCATATAAAAGGGGAAAGCCTCGAGTCTCTTGGCCGACGGTATCTGTTCGACAACCTGGGAATGAAGCATACCAATTACTGCTGGCAGAAAGAATATGAGCAGTCGCATCTTTGGGGCTTCCGCAAAAGCGGCGTGTTCCGCGACCAGGCCTGGTCCGGCGGCGGCAAGTGCAATGCCGCGTATTCAATGCGTACCAACTCCGTGGAATACACCCGTTTCCTCCAATGGTTCCTAAAAGGCGCCGACCTTAGCCCCGATATGTACAAGGAGATGACAAGCAAGTATGTAAGCACATCAAAACCAGGCGTTTTCAGAGCTTTGGGATGGGTCCGCGAAGACAATCCCGCACTTGGAACCATGCTGTGGCATACGGGCAGCAACGTCTCTTTCCAATGCAATTCACTCATAGTCCCGTCAAAAGGCGCCAGCCTTTGCTACTTCTGGAACGGAACTGCTACCCGCAGCCCCAATGCGGATATTGTTAAACTGTTTTTCGGCATCCGGGAAAGCGCATCCTTCGGTGCCGCCCAAGATTGAGAGTTATGAAGAAAGTTATTATCGGCCTGCTTGGCTTCCTGCTGGCACTGGCCCCGGCGAAAGGCCAGCTAAACAAACACCATTACCAGTCACTTGACAAGAATGACGAGGAGATCATGCTCTGGCTCAGGATGTCGGATGTCTCTTATGTGGACAAAGTGCGCATCACCGGCGAGCCTCTGCGCGTTCCCCGTGAAAGCGAAGCTCCTTTCCAGGATACTCTTCGCAACAACCGTCTGGTTTTCTACTCGTATATCTTTTTCCCGAAGGAGGTTAAACAGGGCCGAAAGTATCCGCTCATGGTGTTCGCTCACGGCAGCATCCACGGCACATTTGCAACAAGTTACGTCCACGTCCTGCGAGAGCTGATTGCACAGGGATACATCGTGGTGTGCCCGGATTACAGGGGCTCTACAGGCTATGGAAAGGCCTTCTATGAAAGCATAGACTACGGCGGACTGGAAAACGACGACGTGGTGGCGGCCAGGGACTACATGGTGGAGAATTATTCCGTTGTGGACGCTTCCCGGGTCGGCGTCATGGGCTGGAGCCACGGAGGCATGATCTCCCTAATGAACGTCCTGAAATGGCCCGAAAAGTACACCTGCGCCTATGCGGGAGTGCCGGTTAGCGACGTTACGTACAGGCTTAGCTATCAGAGCCCGGATTACAGCAAGGAGTTCTCCGTCCCTTATCATGTGGGCACTCTTCCGGACGAAGATCCTCAGGAATATGCCCGCCGCTCTCCCGTAAGCTATGCGGGCCGATTGGAAAGGCCGCTGATGATTACAACCTGCCTGAACGACGACGATGTCTCCTGGACGGAAGTTGACAGGATGATACAGGCCCTGAAGGCCGAGAATAAAGATTTTGAGTACGAAATCTACCCTGCAATGCGTGGTGCACACTTTTTCGAGCGTACCGACGAGAAAGAGGCGACTGACATCCGTTTCAAGACTTACCGCTTCCTGGCTAGGTATCTGAAGCCCGCCCATCCGTTCAAAACGCAGGCGGATTTGCGCAAGGCCGGTTTTAAGTATTTTTAAAAATTTTATAGCTAAATTTTGTGCTGTAAAAAAAAATGTTTACATTTGCGCTGATAATTGGCAGAAACAGCCTGGCGAAATATATTTACAAACATTTATACTTATTATGAAAGGTATCAAAATGATTTTCGGAGCTCTTGCAGCTGCAAGCCTCCTCTTCTCCGTGAACGCTGCCGCTCAGGAGAATGCAAACCGCGACGAAAACGGTAAAGTAGTCCGCGGTGCATATGAGACCAATAAGGCCTTTGACAACACCTGGATTGGTGTCGGCGCCGGCGTCAACGGCGTTATGCGTCCCATTCTCCAGCCTTCAAACTGGGGCAATATCGGTCTTGCAACAGACCTGAACTTCGGTAAATGGTGGACTCCCGCCATCGGTATGCGCCTTGGTTGGCACGGCCTCTGGAACAGGTCCAAAGACGCAGTTGACCGTCCCGCAGTCGCAGCCGGTGAAAAATTCGGTTTCAACTATCTCCACGGAGACATCCTCTGGAACATTTCCAACAGCTTCGGCGGTTATAAGGAAACCCGTTTCTGGAACTTCGCACCATATGCAACAATGGGCGCCCTCAACGTCAGCGAGGACATCCTCTCCTTCAAGGGCAACTGGGAATATGCTGCCGGTGTCGGTCTCCTCAACATCATCCGCGCCAGCGAGCGTATAAACATCACCCTCGACCTTCAGGCCCTCCTGGCCAGAGAGCGTGCTTACTATGACGGCGGCCGCTTCATGCTGTTCCCCAGCGCTACCCTCGGCCTGGCCTTCAACCTCGGCAAGACCAACTTCGACCGTCACAGCTCCATCACCCCTGTCGTGATCCCTGTGCCTTTCACCACCGATCAGTACAACGCCCTCGCCGACAAGGTGGCTGCCCTCGAGAAAGAGAATGCAGAACTCAAGGACAAAGTCGCTGCCCTGGAGAAAGAGCTCGAGCCTTACAAGAACCTCGTAAACGGCCAGACCTACCTCTACGACAATGGCACCTTCACAGCTGTTGACGTTACCCCTGGCGCCCCTGTGACTGTTTACTTCGACTGCGGCTCCTCCAAGCTCTCCGCCCGTGAGAAAGCTCACCTCGAGTACTTCACCAACACCCTCGTAAACGGTGACACCAAGCTCTCCGTAAACGGCTACACCGACAAGCAGACCGGTTCCGCAAAGCGCAACCAGACCCTGTCCGAGCAGCGCGTAAAGACCGTCGTTGACCTCCTCAAGAAGGCCGGCGCCAACGAAGAGAACATCGAAACCGCTGCCCACGGTGCAACCGTACAGCCTTTCGACACCGCTGCCAAGAACCGCGTTGTTACCATCGAGGTTAAGTAAGTTTAACTTACCATTCATCCTTAAAAAGCACCTCTTCGGGGGTGCTTTTCTTTTTCTCCGGCAATAGGACTTTGCTTTGTTGGATTTATTTTTTAAATTTGCAGTTTAGATAGTTAGGCAATGAATAAATTACAACTATAAATTATGAAAGGTATAAAAATGATTTTCGGAGCCCTTGCAGCAGCAAGTCTCCTATTCAGCGTCAATGCCTTCGCTCAGGAAGACAACAACCGTGACGAAAACGGCAAAGTTGTCCGCGGAGCGTACGAAACAAACAAAGTTTTCGACAACACCTGGATTGGTGTAGGTGCCGGCATTAATTCCCTCGTCCTCTTCCAGCCGGAATTCCAGATCGGCAACATCGGCCTTTCAACGGACCTTAACTTCGGTAAATGGTGGACTCCCGCTGTCGGTATGCGTTTTGGCTGGCACGGCCTCTGGAACAACAGCAAAGCAGATCTGGAGATCCAGAATGTAGATGCCGGTACTCCCTTCGGTTTCAATTATTTCCACGGAGACATCCTTTGGAACATCTCCAACAGCATCGGCGGATACAAGGAGAGCCGTTTCTGGAACTTCGCCCCCTATGCAACCATGGGCGTGCTTGATATCAGCAGCAAGCGCAATATCTTCGCCAAGGATGCAGGGAACAACTTCGAGTATGCAGCCGGCCTTGGTCTCCTTAACATACTCAATGTCACCTCCCGCGTGAATGTAACCTTGGATCTGCAGGCTCTCGTGGCACGTGCACACGCCTACACTGCCGATCACGGCCGTTTCATCGTCTTCCCCAGCGCCACCATCGGCCTGGCATTCAACCTTGGCAAGACAAACTTCGACCGTCACAGCACCATCGCTCCTGTTCCCGTTGCTGTTCCTTTCACTGTGGAGCAGTATAAGGACCTGGAAGAAAAGATTGCCGCCCTGGAGAAGGAGAACGCCGCCCTGCGTGACAAAGCCGCAGCTCTTGAGAATCAGCTCGCTCCTTACCGCAACCTCGTAAACGGCCAGACCTACCTCTACGAGAACGGCACCTTCACAGCAGTTGACCTCACCCCCGGCGCTCCTATCACAGTTTACTTCGACCTTGGCTCAGCTAAAGTGAGCGACCGTGAAAAAGCCCATCTGGAGTACTTCACCTCCACCTGCGTAAACGGCGACACCAAACTTGCAGTCAATGGCTATGCCGACAAACAGACCGGTTCCGCAAAGCGCAACCAGACCCTGTCCGAGCAGCGCGCAAAAGCTGTTGTCGATCTCCTGAAGAAAGCCGGTGCAAGCGAGGAGAATATCGAATGCGCAGCCCACGGTGCAACCGTACAGCCTTTCGACACCGCCGCCAAGAACCGCGTTGTCACCATCGAGGTTAAATAACTGATAATCTTAGGTTTATAGCGGTCCCTGTTTTCCCGACAGGGACTGTTTTTTTATTCTGAATTAATGCTTATTTTTGTTGCTAAAGCATTGTCATTATGAATATGAAAGAAATATTTAGGGCTGCAACCCTGTTTTCGGTATTGCTGGGCGGCCTTTTACTTACGGCAAGCTGCCGTACTGCGCCAACGGAAGATTCAAGTGCCTTTGTCACTCTGACAGATGCGGTTCCGGACGCGATAATGGAAATACGTTATTACAGCACATATAATTTCGTAGGGGCAAGGATAGACGGTTATGAGGAACCCACGGCTTTGATTACCAAAGAGGCGGCAAAGGCGCTGAATGAGGTGAGCAAAGATGTTATGGCGCAAGGCTACAGGCTGAAAATCTACGACGCCTATCGTCCTCAAAAAGCCGTGGACCATTTCGTCCGCTGGGCGGCAGACCTGCAAGACGCCAAGATGAAGCCCTACTTCTATCCGGATCTTGACAAGAGCGTCCTTTTCGACCAGGAATACATTATGGCCAAGAGCGGCCATACGCGTGGCTCTACAGTTGATCTTACCCTCTTCGACATGAATACCGAAAAGGAAGTGGACATGGGCGGCACCTTCGACTGGTTCGGCCCGGAAAGCCACCCGGATTTTTGTGGAAATCCGGAAAGCGGTGAATATACCGGCGACAACAGCAAGAGCCCTGCCGGACGCAGCATTACGCCTGAGCAGTTTGCCAACAGGATGATTCTGCGCCGCGCAATGCTCTCTCACGGCTTCAAGCCGCTGGATACGGAATGGTGGCACTTCACCCTGAAGGACGAACCTTTCCAGAACACGTATTTCACGTTCCCGGTGAAGCTGCTTAAAAAGTAGCTTCAAACGATGCAGTCCCGGGCAAATTTATAACAGTATCTTGATGCGGAAACCTCTACTTGTGGGTTCTTCTATGATGTCTTTAACCCGTGAGCGGAGTTGCTGCGTGGCCTCGTTGTGAGGCAGGGGAGATTCGGTGATCCCTTCGACCATGAAATCGAGTGCGGTTTCGCCGGCCAGCTCCGCATAAGTTATGCGGAAGGTGAGCGGGCGAACGTTTTTAAGATGCCGGAAGAGCATCTCTTGTATGATTTCATAACCCGTCCGGGCTTTGTCCGACAAGTTGTACTTAAGGCAGAACTGATTGAGCCCAGTGTGAATCTGCAGATAGTCAAAATCTTCATTGTCAATCTGGTACACCAGTTTCTGTATGCGGTTCACAAAGGCCTTGGTGGCGCTGTGTACCGGGTGCTCGAAAATCTGCTCAGGAGTGCCATCCTCATAGATGATGCCTTCGTTCATGAAGAAAATGCGGGTGGAAATGTCCCTGGCGAATCGCATCTCGTGCGTTACTATAAGCATCGTCAGGCCTTCTTTGGCAAGCTGCCGCATAACGCTGAGCACTTCTCCCACCATCGTAGGGTCAAGGGCCGATGTGGGCTCATCGAAGAGAATCACCTCGGGATGCATTGCAAGGGCACGTGCGATGGCAACGCGCTGCTTCTGGCCGCCTGAGAGGGAGTCGGGGAAGACATCGGCCTTTTGGCTGAGGCCTACCTTTTTGAGGAGCTCCATCGCTTCTTCTTTTGCCTGAGATTCGGAGATTTTCAGAAGGCGTACGGGGGCGTATGTGATGTTTTCCAGCACGCTGAGATGTTCAAACAGGTTGAAGCTTTGGAACACCATGCCCATTTTCCTGCGCATTTTATCCAGATGATAGCCTTTGGCCATGATATTCTCGCCATCGACCCAAATCTCGCCGGAAGTGGGCGGCTCAAGCATATTGATGGCTCTAAGAAGAGTGCTTTTGCCGGTCCCGGAAGGGCCGATGATGCTGATGACCTCTCCCTTTTCGATATCGCAGTTCACATCTTTCAGTACTGTGAGCGTGCTTCCGTCAGGATTGTGGAAGGTTTTGCTTAAATGCTTGATGCTAATCATATTATTTCTTGAGGAAAAGGTTCAACACAAGCCTGATGAGCCAGGCCAGGACAAAATACAGCACGGTGACTATAAGCAGCGGAATCAGGGCGTCGAAGGTGCGGCTTCGGATAAGGTCGCTTGCGCGCGTGAGGTCCTGGATGGCTATGTAGCCTACGATGGAAGTGCTCTTGAGGAGCGCTACGCATTCGCCTGCGTAAAGCGGCAGCCCTTTCCTCAGAGCCTGGGGGAAGACGATGCCTGTGAAGGTTTTCAGGGGAGTGAAGCCGAGGCTGAGGCCGGCCTCCGTCTGTCCTTTAGGCACTGAGGAAATTGCGGAGTCGAATATGCTTCCGGCCGACCATGCAAAGCATAAGGCAAAGGAAATGATTGCCACTACAGTTCCGCTGAGGCCGCTTTTGGCCAGGACCACGTAGAACATGATGAGAAGTAGCACCAGGGTGGGTATGCCCTGTATGAAAGCTCCGTACAGCCTGGCTGCCGAGCGCATCCACTTCCTGCGGCTTCGCAGCATTGCGCATACGCCGGTGCCGAGTATCGTTCCGAGAATGATGGCCAGAAGGGTGATTTTGATGGTTTCCAGCAGGCCGTTCACTATAAGTTTCCATCGGCCTTCCGTAATGAGGTTCATCTTGAGCCTTTCTCCCAGGCTGAGCCGGGCCGATTTGCCTTTGTCGAGAACAAAGTATCCGGGGTGACACTCGTAGTAGGGAACGGAGAAATCCACCGACTTCTGCCTCTCTTCGGTGATATAGAGGCAGGCGTTTACGATGTCGCACTTCCCTGTATTCAAAGCTATGATGGCCGATCCTAAATCTTGAAAGTGCATCTCGAAGTCCCTGCCGCTCCATGCTGCAAAGCGTTTCAAGATATCTGCGTCGAAGCCAAACCACTCATCTCCCTCGCCAAGGAAGCAGGTCGGTTCCATATTCATGGCGGTGGTGCAGTGCAGGGTTCCGGACTTTGGTGCAGAGGCGGGGGCGGGATATTCAGGAGCGGGGGTGCCTTCCAGCCAATGCGAAATAATGGCATCCAGAGTGCCGTCGGCCTTTATTTCCGTGAGGAAACGGTCCAGGTCTTCTCTCAGGGCGTCGTTGCCTTTTTGAAGGGCGAAGGCAACATCGAAAGATTCCTGTCCGATGAATGCCAGTTTGATTCCAAGCTGTTTGCGGATCTCGGCAGGGAGGCCCACCTCGTCTGTTACAAAGACATCGGCAATTCCTTGGCGTACTGCTTCTGCGCCGTCGCTTTCGGAGTTTACCCGGAAGAGGGTGATATCTTCCCTTTGGGAGTATTTGCTGTCATAATAATTGCCTGCCGACGTGGAGATTGTGAGGCCGGAAAGGTCTTCCTCGGATTTGATTTCCATTTGGCCTTTACCATCGCCTGAGCAGGATGAGAGGCATGCGGCGAGAAGTGCGATGCAAAAAAACAGGCGAAATATGCTTTTAGTCATGAAGTGGTATTTCTTATATTACAAAGATATTCTTTTTCTGCAATTTGCGCAAGCCGTCCAGGTTTTGTCCTTAAAAATGCGTATCTTTACAAAAACATAAATGCTTTAATCAATTGGGACAGGAAGTAAAAGAATTGAAATACAAGCTGATAATCTGGGACCTTGACGGCACTCTTATAGATACGATCGAGGACCTGTCGGCAGCCGTGAATCATGCTCTGGAGATTCGCGGGCTTGCGCTGCACAGCATTTCGGAGTACCGCACCATGGTTGGACACGGAGTGAGGAATCTGGTAAAGCAGGCGCTTGAGGCTTCTCTTCTTGCAGAGGGCAAAGTCGGCCCTGAGGAGGAATTGACAGATGCAGCCCTTGCCGATTTCAAGGCCTATTACACCGGGCATATCGACGTCCGTACGCATCCGTACCCTGGAATGCAGGAACTCCTTAAGGACCTTCACGCCGCCGGGGTTAAAATGGCCGTGGCTTCCAATAAGTTTCAGGCGGGAACGGAGCATCTCATTCATGAATTTTTCCCCGATATTCCATTTGTCGCAATCCTCGGGAACAGGGATGGGTATCCGCTAAAACCTGATCCTGAGATAGTTGGCGAGGTTCTTCGCGTATCGGCCCTCAATAAGGAAGATGCCGTTATGGTAGGCGATTCAGGAACGGATATGCGCACGGCGGCCAACGGCGGCATTGATGGCATAGCAGTCGGCTGGGGCTACAGGCCCATGGGCGCAACTCCGGATTACAGTTTTGCCGAAACGGTCACCGAGCTCAGAACCCTTCTCTTCGGCAGGAATTTTTATGTAAGCGAGCTGCTCTCCACGCCCCCGGCGGTCTATTCCACGCCGCTTCAAGAAGCTGTTTATAAGGCATTTATCGGCCTGGGGATTCCGTTTGTGAGAGTGGATACGGATCCCGGCATCACTATGGAAGACTGTGCTCACATTGACGGGGCACTCGGCACGCGCATCGTGAAAACCGTCTTCGTATGCAACCGCCAGGAGACGTCCTTTTATCTATATGCAATGCCTGCCGATAAGCCCTTCGTCACCCGCGAATTCTGCACGGCGCTTGGTATTCCGCGCGTGTCTTTTGCTTCGGCCGAGAAGCTGATGGCGCTGACCGGGGTCTCCGCCGGCGCCACCACCATCCTCAGCGCCGTCCTTCCGGAGGCTGCCGGGGTGCGCGTCGTCCTTGACCGCAGCGTTGCCGACAGCGAATACTTTGCCTGCACCGACGGCACCCCAACCTGCTTTGTCCGCATAAAAACTCTAGATCTCCTGCAGAAATACCTCCCTGCCTGCAACTTAACCCCAACAATAATCTAACGCCCATTGACGTTCCATGAGCTTGCTGGAGCGTTTCCGGAGTTGCCCCTTGACGTTCCATGAGCTTGTCGAAGGGGCGCTGCGAGTTTTTTATTCCTTTTTAAGTTCTGTCGACGGATTGGTTTTGGCTGCTTTTAGGGTTTGCCAGAGCACAGTGCCAAAGGCTATCGCCAGTGATATCAGCACAGCCAGAGCGAACACCCAGCCATAGCCCTCTATCCTATAGGCGAAGCGCTCCAGATAGAGCCGAGAGGCCCAGACGGCGGGCGGAATGCCGATGAGGCAGGCTGCGCCCACCAATATCATATAACTGCGGACTGCGCGCCTGGTTTCGCTGTTGACATCGGCACCAAAGACCTTGCGCACGGCAATCTGTTTGGTGTTTTCATCGGCAAAGTAAGTGCTCATGGCAAGGAGACCGAGAAGGGAGATGAGCACGGCGAGAACCGCGAAGAGTTCCACAAGACGCAGGGTCCTCTGAACAGGTGCCAGCATCTTCCGGTGAATGTCATGCACAAAACCGTACCGCCAGGCCGGTTCTTCCACACCGGAGGTTTCCATCCGGAATTCCCTGTAAGCCTGCCGGATTGCTTCGTCGTAGGACCTATCTTCCCCCGTGGTGCCGATGAGCAGGCAGTTGGCATAATGCAGTTCCTCGGCCCTTGTAACGATGACGCCGCCATTTGGGTTGATTTCGCCCTCAGAGGCGGGCCTGGCGGGAAAATCGGTCACCACGCCGCCGATGAATTCCGGCTGGGCGCCGTTCATGTTGATCCTGCGGGGAAAGACGGTGGACGTATCCGACACAGCGGCGGCATTGAACGCACTGCGGCTCATCCAAAGCGAGTGAACCAGCGGATGGCCGAAGTCTTCCTCCACTTCCAGCCCCAGCAATTTGAAATAGGTGGAATCGCAGAGGATGACGGGCATATCCACGCGATGCACCTCGTCCACCTTCACGCCCATCGTCATGTTGATCATTCCGGGAATTCCCCGGCCGACGCCGGCCTTTGTCACAAAGGGAAGCTGTTCCACCTTGTCCTTGAAGAGTTTCATGGCATCGTAGTTTTTGGCGGAATACTCGATGTAGTATAGATTCTCCGTGGCGGCGTGCATCGGCCTTGTGAGCATGTGACGCATCTGCACTTCCATCACTAAAGCTAGGGCTATCAGGAATACCGACAGGACATTCTGCACCACGATGAACACCTTGCTCATTACCATCTTGTTACGGCGTCTGAGCGTGCCCTTGATCACGTCGATGGGCTGGTAACGGGAGGCGACGACGGCCGGAAGCAGCCCGTTGATGACGCCCAGGACCATGATTCCGGCCAGGTAGGCCACAATATAGCCGGACGTTAGCAAGAAGGAGAGCCTTACGCTGGTATCGCCCATGCCCAGCATCATCTCGTCCGGGTCGGCGGTAGAAACCAGGCTGTTCATCATGGGAACCAGCAGATCGGCCAGCAGGAGCGCCGCCCCGAAGCATACGGCGGTAAAAGCCACGGATTCGCCGATGTACTTCCAGAGGATGCTTGTTTTATCGGCCCCCAGAAGCCTCCGGGTGGCCATTTCCTTGGCCCGCTTGCCCGTAAGCGCTAGGCTCAGGTTTACATAGTTGAAGATGGCCGACAGCAAGAGCAGCAGGACGACGACGGTAAGGAGCCGGAGCATCCGGGCGTTGCCCTGCCGGGTGAGCCCGTTGCTGTTCCCTGTGATAAAGAAGGCCTCATCCATGCGGTAAACCTTCCATGCATCCACCTTTTCCGCACCCCAAATTGGATCGTAGTTTTTGTGCAGCAGCGCCTTCACTTTTGCCCTTACATCGGCGGCGTCCGCATCATCGCGTGCACGGAACCAGGTGGTGTAGTTGCCGATGCTGCCGAAGTTCCGCTCCATCCCGGCGCCCCAGGCTCCCGAAATGTGCGTGATGATGTCGTAGGGCATGAAGAAAGTGCCGTCGAAATCGGCATAGACGCCCTTGATGGTGCGGTCGGTGCCGTCCACGTTGATGACTTTCCCGATGAGACTCCCGGTCAAGCCGGGAGTGACGGAGGTGTCATTGCCGGTAGTTTGTGCGTCTTTGCCGGTAGTTTGTGCGTCATTGCCGGTTGTTTGTATGTCATTGCCGTTTGTTTTTACGTCATTGCCGACTTGATCGGCAATCTTTCTGGCCAGTGATTCACTGATGAGCACGTCGTCCTTGCTTACAAAGTCATTCAGGCTGCCTTCTACCAGATGGTACTGCGGGAACACCCGGAAGAAATCGGCATCGGTCTCCATGCCGGAGCACTGGAGGGGTTCATTGCCTTCGCGGACAATCGGCTGCCACAGCATGGCTGCGTGGGTTGCAGCATCCACCTCCGGGATGTTCATCTCCAACTCTTCCTTGTCCCAATAGGTCAGGCCCAGAAACTCATTGGTCCCCAGCACGAAGGTGCGCTTCCCCTGCGGCGACTCATGCGCCACCTCATACTGCTGCACCACGTATGAGCCAATCAGAATCACAAACGCCAGGCTCACGGCCAGCCCCACCGCCTCGATGGCGGTATACAGTTTATTGCGGGAGAGGAATTTCAGGTAACTTTTCATATTTATTTGTATCTTTGTCAAAACACTTGATTATGCAAATCCTTCAGCAGGCAATCTCTATATCGGAACTCAAAGAGTTGGCGCAGAATACTTTCGGCGACATGATAAAATGTGTAGCAGATGTTAAGCGAGGGCTTTTGGCCGTTGATGCCGACCTCCATGCAGACTTGGAACGCCTTCTGTTGGAGGATGGCTCCGCACAGGAAGACCTTTGGGGCTTCAACCTCTGGGTAGAGGAAGAAGGCGAAGATTTCATAGAGTTCGACTCCCTCATCAACATCCGCTCCTGGCAAGGTAATCCATCTCGGGGCGTTGAAAATCCCGAGGTCCAGAAAGTCATCAAATCCATTGTAGATAAATTCATTACAATATAAATGCAGCACGCTTCCCTGGAAAACGGCCGCTGGGCCGAACTTACCTTTCCGCAGCAGATGGCCAACATCGGCAGCGAAACTTCCCGTGTCCTGAAGGCCCTTGAATCCGGGAAAGAAAGCCGCGCCATGAGCGCTTTTACCCGTTTCCAGGAACTGATAGACCTTACCATCCGGTACGGGAGGCAGGGCGAAAACCTGTCGGCCCGCAGTGCCATGTGGGAGGAACTCTGCCGTTTCCGGGAGTTGTATTGCACTGCCTTCGAGAAGCGCGACCTCCCCGAACTTGCCGCAGCCAATCGGTATCTGGACCAATTTGCTTCCATACGATAGTTATTCCTTTTTCAGTTCCGTCGCCGGGTTGGTCCGGGCGGCCTTGAGGGTTTGCCAGAGGACAGACCCGAAAGCCATGGCAAATGTAAGGACAACAGCCAGGACAAATATCCATCCATAGCCTTCCAGCCTGTAAATGAACTCTTTCAGATACTCCTGGGCTGCATAGACGGCAATGGGAATGCCGATGATGCAGGCGATTCCCACCAGCACCATGTATTCACGGATGGAACGCCATGCCTCTGTGTCCACCGTGCCGCCAAAGACCTTACGCACGGCGATATCGTGGGCTTTTTCATCGGCATAGAAGGTACTCATGGCAAGCAAATCAAGGAGTGAAAGCAGCATGGCCAGTATCATGAACAGCTCCATGAGCCGCATGTTGTTCCGGGCGGGCCGCAGCGCCTTTTCGTAGAATTCCGTCAGGTAACCGTCGGCAAGTTCGTAATAGACCATATTGTCCTTCTTCCAGGTCTCGTAGGTTTCCCTGATTTGTTTACGGGCTTCTTCGCGGTCTCCGCCGATTTCCATCAGGATTCCGTAGGTATAAGGATACAATGTCGACATATCATTTACCAGGACAATCATGTTTTCGTTCACTCCCATATTGTTCAGGGAGATCGGAAAATCGGCAATGACACCGCCTATGTTCTCGCAATTCCCCAATTTCTGGCTCAGAATGCCGATATCGTGAGACGCATCGGTAAAACCGGTAGCAGCAAAGGCCGATTCTCCGAACCAGACGGTATTGTTCACGGGGGCATTGTAATCGGCCTGAATATCGAAGCCAAGCATGTCAAAGGCATCTTTGTCCATGTGGTAAACCCGGTAGAGGATATCCTTGCCGTCCACTGTTTTGCTGTACTGGCCGCCGGCTGTCTGCCCGGGCACGTTGACAGCAAGGCCGGTGTGCTCCACAAAGGGTAGCGCCTCCAGCGAGCTGCGCAGAGACTCCAGGCCGAAGGACGCGGACTGCAGGAAGTATTTGTTGTCGATATCGGCATGCACCGGCCGGTTCAGCGATTTCCGGTACTGCGCTTCCATGACGATGGCAAGGGCAATCAAGAGGACCGACAGCGCATTTTGCAGGACGATAAACACCTTGCTGAAAGTCATTTTGCTCTGCGCGCGGAAGTTCCCGCGGACCACGTCGATGGGTTTCCAGCGGCTTGAGAATAGGGCAGGCAAGAGTCCCGCCAGGAACCCGACCACCAGCACCAGGCCGATGAAAATGGCAATGTATTTGGGTGTGAACTGAATCCGGATGGCTATGTCCGGGTCGTTCAGGAGGCGGTTCACCACAGGCGTCCACCAAATGGCCAGAAGGAGGGAAACCGCAAAGCACACCAGTGTAAAGAGCACGGACTCCAGGATTCTACGGCCAAAGACGGAGGCCTGCGATGCGCCGATAAGCCGCCTTGTAGCCATCTCCCGAGCCCTTTTTGCGCTGAATGCCATGTTCAGGTTGATGTAGTTGAATACGGCACTCACAAGCAGGAGCAGCACAGCGGCGAGGAGCAGGTCCAGCGTCCGTTTGTCGCTGTGGGCGATATTTCCCGAGACATAGGTGCCGCTTTGCGCGTCTCCGAATATCAGTTCATCCAGTCTATAGATCCGGACTCCTTGCAGGAAGGACGACCCGTAAGTGTCGTAGAGGCGCTTGCAGACCGCCACGGCCTTCTCTTCCAACGCGTTCCTGTCGGCCCCCGGACGAAGTTTTACAAAGGTACAAACGCTGCCAAACTGGTCGTTGGGGTCGGAAAATGCCTTGACGGGCCCGTCGATGGAAAGGACGACATCGGCATAATCGAAGAGTGTGGACTTCCAGTCCCGCATGATGGCGGCGACGGTAAAGGCGTCTTTCCCCAATTTCCACTTGTCTCCGACTTTCAGTCCGGACTTGTGCGAAAACTCCTCGCTGATAATCATATTGCCGGCATCGGACAGGACGTCTGGTCCGCCTTCTACAAATTTCAGATTGGGGAACAGCTCAAAGAAATGCCTGTCTGCCGTAACTATCTTGGCCTTCAGCATCCCCTCCTCCGGGAACAGAAGATAATCCACCAGAGACAGCCTGCCCGCCACCTCCACTTCCGGGGCGGCTTCTTGGATGGCATCCGTGAAGGTGTAGGTGAGTCCCAGCTGGTCCGGATGGCCGTCTTCCACCATTGCAAAGGTATAGATGTCCCGCCAGAGCGGGTTTTCATACTTGACCTCGAACTGCTGCACCACATAGCTGCCGATGATAATCACAAACGCCAAGCTCACCGCCAGCCCCACCGCCTCGATGGCGGTGTAGAGTTTATTGCGGGAGAGGAATTTCAGGTAACTTTTCATGTCGGGCTTGACTTGCATTCTACGATTGTTTATATTTGTGCGAACGATAAATTGTTGTGTTATGAGTGAAGATTTGATTATCGTCCAAAATCTGATTTATGAGATTCGTGGGCAGAAAGTGATGCTGGATTTTGATCTGGCAAGGTTGTACCAGGTAGAAACCAAAGCACTTAACCAAGCGGTAAAGAGGAACGCAGAACGTTTTCCTTCCGTTTTTATGTTTCGATTAACAGCCGAAGAAGTGCTAAATATGAGGTCACAAATTGTGACCGCATCGAAAAGAAACACTTCTGCACCGCCTTTTGCTTTTACTGAGCAGGGCGTCGCTATGCTTGCAAGCGTATTGAAAAGTCCTATTGCCGTTGCGGCGAGCATTTCTATCATGCGCGCTTTTGTGCAAGTTCGGCAATATCTGCTCGCATCGGCCTCCATGTCTGCCGAACTGAAGGAACTCCGGGCCAAGGTGGACCTTCTGGCCATGCAGCAGGAGGAGAACCTTGCAGCCGTCAACGACCTTTCGGAGGATGTCCGACAGGACATCGACAACTTGTACCTTGCCATCGGCGAACTCTCTTCCCGCATTGAAGAGAAGAAGCATGAGCCACGGCGCAAGATTGGTTTCAAGCAGAATATGGAGGACTGAACTGTCATTCTGAACACTTATTTGTCATTCTGAGCGTAGCGAAGAATCTATTCGTTCTTTAGTGAATCCACCGGATTGGCGCGGGTAATCTTCAGGCAGTTCAGCACCACCACGCCCAGTACGATGGCCAGCACCAGCACAGCGCCGCCGATGAAATACAGAGGATTCAGCGACACCTTCTCGGCAAACTGCTCCAGCCACTTGCGGGCCACGAAGAAGGCGCCGATGCAAGCGATGACGGCCATCACCGAGGAGAGTTTCATAATGTCCTTGGCGAACACGCTGAGGATGTCGCGGGTCGTGGCGCCATTGATTTTCCGGACGGCCATTTCCTTGCTGCGTCGCAGCGATTCGTCCTTGATAAAGCCGATGAGTCCCAGCAGGGCAATCAGCAGCGAGAACACGGCTCCAAGCGCCATGGTATTGCGCATCTTTTTGCTGTCGTCGTATGCCGCCCGCATCTGTTCTTCGTAGGAAACAATATTGATTTCCCGGCCTTCCAGGGCCTTTTCCAGGGTGGCTTTGACCTTCCCTAAAGATGACCGGTCGGAGCCGGTCATGACGTTATGTTCGGAGCTGGTCATGACGTCATGGCCGACCTGATCGGCCATCTTGAACAGCACATGCGGCATCCAGGAACTCATGCTTCCAATCTCCCCGTAGAACAAGGCGCTGGGGCGCTGGTCCACGCCGGTGAGGTTGCCGATGATATAACTCTTGTACACGCCGGAGATGGTGAAATAACTCCGCTGAGCATAGCGTGATCGGTCGTGCCCGGTGATGAACACCTGCTTGCCCACGGCGCCGTCGTTCCAGTCCGTGAATTCGGCCATCTTCTTTACAAACTTCTCATCCACAACGATTTCGGAGGAATCCCGTGGCGCTCGGCCTTCCAGGAACTCGATGCCCATGAGGTCGTAGAAACCGTCGGAGCATTCGTACTGGTCGGCAATGTTGAAGAGCTCCCGGTCATCGTCGGGCAGATACACATTGTCACCGTTGGAGCCCTGGAACGGCAGATTGTAAGCCGTTGCCACGCCTGTCACTTCCGGCAGGCCCTCCAGGGCGCGGACAGCACGGGTAACAGCCTGACGGTCGCCGTCGAAGAGGCTGATATAGTAGAGATTGTCGTAATCGTAGCCCGTATCGGCATGGGTAACAACTTGATACTGCCGACCGATGATAAGCATCATCACCACCAGGAACACGTTGATGAGTACCTGAACGCTTAGCAGGCCGAGTTTCCAGTTGCGGGAGTTCTCCGTATAGTTCTTTAATGCGGCATAGACCGGAATCCGCTGGTACAGTTCTGCAGGAACGACGATGGAAATGATGAGGACAAAGAGAATCACGGCCCCGATGGCCACAAGGCTCTGCGGAACCAGCAGCGTTGTGAACGGCACGCCAATGAGGTTCTCCACAATGCTCCGGCCCGCAAAAATGATGATGGCAGCAAGGACCAATGAAAGCAGAATATGGATAGATGCTTCCTTTGTCAGCATTCCGTAAATGTGTTTGCCCTCAGCACCATAGCACTTCCGCACGCCCACTTCTTTGGAGCGTTTTACCATTGAGGAAATGACGATGAGAATGTAGTTCAGCAGGCTGATGAGTATCAGCAGTGCCGCCACAATCGAAAGCAGAACCACCTGCTGACGCACCTCCGGGGCCGATGTGTGCATCTTGCTGAAGGGCTTCAGGAAATACTTGAAGCTCAAACCCTGGGCCTCTATTTGCGCCAGCGGCTGATGCGCCTCCTGCATCTTCCGGATGGCATCGGCAAGGGTATTCGGGTCAACCCCGGGCATCAGCTTGACATAACCCTTGTAGCGGTCGTTGCCGTTCCAATTGTCCGTGCTCTGCTTGCCGTAGGTATCCATCGACAGGAGGATATCATAGCTCAAACTGCCGTTCTTCGGGAAGTCCTCGAAAACGCCCTCGATGGTCATTTTCAGGCCAGGCATGTCTTCGTTGGCAATCTGTTTGCCGATGACGGAGGAGAGGCCCCCGATCAGGTCGGGGGTGACGCTCCCGTCATTGCCGACCTGATCGGCAATCTTCTCTGCGAAGCTCCTACTCACCATCACGCTGCCCCATTTCCCCAGCGCCTTCACCGGGTCGCCGGCCAGAATCGGCCGGTCGAAGACCTTGAAAAAGCAGGTATCGGCACAGACGAGCGTGGCACTCAGCTTGTTGCCCTCTTCGTCCAGATAGGTGTCGCCGTTGAAGACGAACGTGGTGCGGGTGCCGGCCTCCACACCCGGGACCTCTTCCATGAAGCCCACGGCTACGGCGCCGCTCACCTGACCATAATCCTTCTCGTTCCCTTGCATTGATATCCAGGTGTTTATGTTATACACCCGGTCGATGTCCTTGTAAAAACTGTCGTAACTCAGCTCAAAGAACACCTTGGCAATGAGCACGATGCCAACCGCCAACCCGATGCCCAGGGAAAGAACTTTGATGACTATATCGCTTTTTGTTTTCACGTATATTTGGAATATTATGAAATATTGGTAACTTTGTCGGGTAAATGATATGCGTATGAAAACTACATCCGTCGCACTTGGGCCTCATTTCGAGGATTTCATCCAAGCCAGCATCCTGAGCGGGCGCTACAACAATGCCAGCGAGGTGGTACGCTCCGGTCTTCGACTCCTGGAAGAACAGGAGCAGAAAATGGCTGCGCTCCGTTTTGCCATCGAAGAGGGAATGAACAGTGGTATCGTGGAAGATTTCGATTCGCAGAAATTCCTGCAGCAGATGAAGGCGCGCAAGCATGGCGAAGTATGACATCACCAAAGAGGCCACGGAAGACCTCTACAAGATATGGGCGTACACCGTTGATATCTGGTCTGAAGAGCAGGCCGACAAGTACTATGCACTTCTGGAAGCCGGCATGAATGAATTGGCCGGTGCTCCGGAGCGAATAGGAAAGCCATACGATGAGATTTATCCCGGCCTCCTGACATACCATGTCCGCCGACATGTGCTCTTCTACACCATTCAGACAAACGGTCGACCCCTGATAGTCAGGATTCTTCACGAAAGAATGGATTACGCGCGTCATTTTAATCTATAGCTCGTTTTTCACATCGGAGACAATCTGACCGTCGAAAAGGTCAATCGTGCGCTGGGCACAGGCAGCATCCTTCTGGGAGTGCGTAACCATCACGATGGTGGTGCCTTCGGCGTTGAGTTCTTTCAGCAGGTCCATGACCTCTTTGCCATTCTTGGAGTCCAGGTTACCGGTGGGTTCATCGGCCAGAATCAGCTTGGGGCCTGCAACCACGGCACGGGCGATGGCAACCCTCTGCTGCTGACCGCCGGAGAGCTGCTGCGGGAAGTGCTGGGCGCGGTGGCTGATGGCCATGCGCTTCATAATCTCCGTCACCTTCTGCTTGCGCTCGGAGGCCGATATGTTCAGATAGCGCAGCGGCAACTCAATGTTCTCATATACATTGAGTTCGTCAATCAGGTTGAAACTCTGGAACACAAAGCCGATGTTGCCCTTGCGGAACTTGGTGCGTTCCTTCTCTTTAAGGTTGGCCACCTCGGTGCCAAGCAGCTCATAACTGCCACCGGTGGGATTGTCCAGCAGGCCCAGGATGTTTAGCAGCGTGGACTTGCCGCAG
>JAFUVU010000015.1 GCA_017477465.1 Bacteroidales bacterium | reverse complement strand
CGTTTGTAACTCATCTTGTGCTCCTGGCAGTATTGATCTATTTCCAGGATCTGTTCGCGTGTCATCATATGCTTCCGATTTTTTGCAAATGTAGCCAGGATCTCTCCCGGCTACAATATGCAGTTCATCGGATGCTTACATCTTGGGAGGGTATAGATGAAGCGGGCGCCGGCGGTGTAGGAGGGGTCGAGGACCAAGTCGCCTCCTAAGCGGCGGGCAAGGGAACGCGCCACAGCAAGGCCGATGCCGACACCGTCGTAGTAATCGTTAAGCTGTACGAATTCCTGGAAGATAATCTCGGCCTTGTCGCGGGGAACGCCGATGCCGGTGTCTTCGACCACGAAGCGGACTTTGTAGTCGTCGGCGTCGATGTGAAGGCTGACCCGCTGCTTCTTTTCATCGGCCATTGAACCCGGACCCTCCGGCGGAGCGGTGAATTTGCGCGCATTGTCCATGACGAGGATGAGCACGCGCACTGCCGCCTTCTTATTTGTGAGGAGGATGACGTTATCGGCCGATGGAGAAATCTGCAGGTCCAGGGCCACATGCTTGGAGATGGAAATGCCTGATCCGTCGATTCCCCAGGCGGCAATCTGCTGCGGCGATACTTCCTGGGTGCGCTCGATAACTGTGCGGCTGCCGGCCTCCGACAGTTCCAGCATCTTGTTCACCAGGCTGGTGATCCTGTCGGTGTTGTTGGTGATTTGTTTCTTGATTTCTTCCCTTGACTCGTTGTCAAGATCGATGTCCGGCATGGTGAGCACTTGCGAAAATCCGGTCAGGATATTCAGCGGCGTACGAATCTCGTGAGAAATCTGCTGAATGAAATTGTTTTTCATAATGGCCGATTCCTCCGCCCTGGCGTTTGCGGACTCCATTTCCAGGAATGCCTTTTCCAACCTTAGGG
Source organism: Bacteroidales bacterium (assembly GCA_017477465.1). Lineage (GTDB taxonomy): Bacteria > Bacteroidota > Bacteroidia > Bacteroidales > UBA932 > Cryptobacteroides. The sequence continues at coordinate 27,636 of JAFUVU010000015.1, read as the reverse complement.
CCGATTGCCTCCTGAAGAAGATAATCATGATGGACAGGAACAGCACGAAAGACAGCGCTAATATTGAGGTAAGGAAGCGCTCCTGGGTCATTTCCGCATTCTTGAGGGCCAGCTGGGCTTCTTTCTGCTGAGTTTCGTAAATTGTAGCAAGCTCTATGGCGGCGTCTTGCTTTTCCAAAAAGATTGCGTCTTCCAGTGCAATACAGATTCTGCTTGCTACTGCCAAGGCGGAATCTCTTCTGTGTGCTTCCAAATTCGCGCGGAATTTGGGAATCATCAGATATTGAATGTTTTCCAGATTGGGACGCAGGTCATAGCGGGCGCTTTGCTCTTCCAGGACGTTCAGTTTGTCGGCCGCTTCATTCCATCGGCCTGCTTGGACCAGATATTTGCTGGCTTCCATTTGTCCGTCGGCCGTCTGGGCGTAATTTGTCATGCTGGCTGCTTCGTAGGCCTTTCTGGCTTCCGCTTTTCTGCCCTGGCCCTCAAGGGCGCACGCTCTGTAGAAATACACGCGGGCTTGCTGTTTGTCCCAGAAGGCAGCATCGGCATTTGGATACTCATTGTAGAGCTTGAGAAGATTTTCCAGCTTTTCTGTCCAGGTGTATGCGTCGGTGTAATCTTGCTCCAGAAGATGAGTCTCGTTGATGGCGACAAGGCCTGCTACGGATGTGACAATGTCTTGAATATCACTTGTTTGGAAGGAGAGCTTGCTATAGATAGCGTAGGCTTTGTCGTAGTTGCCTTTTGCCCTTTCATGGCTGCCGAGCCTTAGCTCGCAGTTGCCCAGAAAAGCAAGGAGATTGGCGTAATCCGGGGTGTCGTTTTTTCCTAATTTCTCAAGAATGCCGATGGCTTTGACAATCACCCTGATAGAGGCTTCATAGTCGAATTTCAGGTACAAAAGGCCGGCCAGCCTGTTTGCCGATTTGGCGTAGTATTCTACATCTTCCGGGGTGTTGACATTCTGCGCCATGGCTTTGTTCCATTCCAGCTCTGCAAGGCGCATCTGGCGCAGGCGCGAATAGGCATAACCTCTCCAGTAATAGGTTCTTATGGGAGAAAGGTGAAGGGCGGCACGCTCCTGATCGGCAATTGAAATTATTTTTTCATAATCGCGTGCCTTGTAGGCTGCTTGCAGTAGGCTGTCGGCCTTCAAAGTGGCCTCTTTGCGCGGTACGTGCCGATTGATCTCCTGACAGGAGGAGAGGACTGCTCCCATCGCAAGGAAAACTGTCAGAAATAGTTGACGCGTACTCATACTGAGGCATTTTCAATGATTACTTTCCCGTAGCGTTCAACAGACAGTGTGATAGTGACATAGATTGCCAAACCAATCCATAAGAGCGCTATGTACGGCCATATTTCCAGAGGAAAAATGCCTGTGATGGCAACGCTTCCAAGGCCGAAAAGGACTATGAGGTCGCAGCACATTTGCATCCAGCGGATGAAGCCGAGCAGATTGCCGTATTTCATACGGATTTTCCTTTCGCTCACCAGGTTATATGTGCGATAGAAAACTATGGCGGCGTACAGGCCATATAGGAAGAAAGGAATGAACGACAGCGCTGTGTATAGGGGAGCGTTTTTCCAGGTGGCGGCTACCGTCCAATAACAGCACATGGCCGAAAGAAAGATAGCTAAATCTCTGATTATCACCCTTCTGGTGAGATATTCGTGATTCAGGAGCGGCGTAAATCCCCAGCTGAAGCATATAACGCCTATGTGGAAATAAGTGACAGTGAGGGCCGATGCTGCCGACGGCCAGACGAAGCGGAGTTTTAGCGAAACGTTGATGAAATAGCCCAGGGCGAAGGCAATCATCCAGATTGCCGCGGCGATTCTTGTCCTGTGATAGTCCTTATACTGTCTGTACGGCTTGGACCCAAGAAGCAGCCATCCGGCCAAAACCAGATTCAGCAGCCCCATAAATACAAGGGACACCTTGTAAAGGTCCAATTCCATGCCTCAAGTTCTATCGGCCACTAATATACGAATAAAAAACAAATAAACAAGAATAAATCGTGGCACCTAACCCTCTGTCAATCTGCTATTTACAGAAATCAAGTGTGGCAAAAAGTCACACTTGATTTCAGGAAGTTATTGAGGGACAGTTATTTACGTGTCAAGGAGGATTTGCTTAGTCTTCTACGATTGTTACTACAATGGAAGAGGGACGTAGATAGCGTGTGGTAAACCAGCCGTTATCTCGTTTATTAAGTCTTAATGTAACGCTAGTTGTGGAGTTATTTGCCGATGTCCAGGTTCCTGTTGTTGTGCCGGAGAATGTTCCGCCGCCTGAGGTTACTGAGCCGCTTGCGGCATAGTTCTCTCCGTCATAACTGATTGAAATATTGGTTATGTGATAACCCGCTGCGACCGATATGGTAACGGTTGAGCCATCGGCCATAGTAACATAATCACCACTTACTCCGGACAGGTTGGAGAATGCCACCGTTACATCGTCATACGTATATGAACGGTTTGTCGTGCTGTAGTTGGCGTTGGTGGTATTGATGGTCACCTCCTTGGAGCCAAACGGGCCAGTGGTGAAGTTGACCGTGGTGGCGTTTCCGTTGTTATAGAGCGCTTCTGCCGTTGTGGTGGCACGATATGTAACCCTGTTATAATTGGAGTACATAGACAGATACAGTTTTGTAGAGGCATCAACTACATTGGAAGCAAAGTTTGCGGCACTATAGTTTGTCGCAGAGGTTGCATTGTTGCCGGTCAGATTTGTTTGATAACTGGATACCTGCCCTGTAGTGTTCTTGTTTGTATAAATATAAACAGTATTTCTGCTATTTCTAAATGCATTGTTGGGGCCGATATTCGTTATCCTGCCGGCCGCAATATTCAGGTACTGCCGGCTGCTCTGCGTGCCTACGGCAGTGGCAAAGAAGCGATGCTTGAGCTGGACGCCCACGGCGGCCGTCTGGGAGTCGGCGGTCTTGAGGCTCAGCGTCTTGGTGCCGGTGGAGTAGGCGCGGTAATAGTATTTCCCTTCGGCCGTGATGATATTGGCGTCATCGGGCACGAGGTTGGTCAGGCCGAGCTCGATGTCGATGTAGCCCACAGCCGGCATCTCGAAGTCATTCGGGATGGTGAAGCGGAAGGTTGTGGGCCAGCCTCGGCCATAGAACACCGTGCCGAAGGTAAGGCCGGTAAACTCATTCTGGACGTTCACAAGCTCATGATCCTCGTAGTACTGTGCCTTCAACTGTACTGAGTACGGATTCTCAGTGTCTCCGGTTGAGAGCAGGTGCAGCACCTGGGAAGTGTACCCGGGTGTGGGGACGGTATAAACATAATGGTTACCGCTTACCTGCTGAAGCTCAGTGGGGTAGTGCTCATAGTCCGGTACCAGACCGGTCAGATACACGTCCACGACCTCCGGGATTAGTTTCTCGGAGATTTCTTCGTGTTCGGCATCCATGGTGAAGAAGAAGTTCACGGGGTCGTCCTCGTTGGTGGCCGCCGACGTACTGAAGCTGGTGGAAGAGAAGAAGCGTTTCTCGAAGGTAGTGAACGAGGTGCTTCCGGTAGAGAAGAACTGGTTGGAGACGTAAATCTCACTGTCGCTTTCCGGAATAATGCTCTTGAACTCGCAGGTGAACACGGAATGGTCACCGGAATACCCTGCGGTGTACTGCTGGTAGGAGACTGTTTTGATAAACTGGTAAGAGTTGCCCGTGCGGCCGTCAACGATGGTCTTGCCGGGTTCCACCGGAAGGTCGCTTGCATTTGGCGTCAGAGATTTTTCCGCAACTTCAACCCTGAACTGCAGCGGGAAAATTGACTGCGGCAGGTCCTTGGGGATGGACACGGTAACGGTTTGCGGCGTTCCTTCGGCCTGCTCGATCTCCGGGATGCAGGTAACGGTCATCTGCTGCTGGGGAAGCAGGCGGATGGTAATGTCACGGTACAGACGGGACGTTCCGGAGGTGCCGATGACGCGGATAACCTGGGACTTGATTCGGGTGGGGTCTACGTCGGTGGTGGTGTAGCTGAGCGTTCCGGTCGAGGCGTTGTAGCTGATGTCGGACTCGCTGGCAATTACGGCGCCGTTGGCATCCGGCTCACGAAGTTCAAAGGTGACAAGGGAATTGTCCACCGTGCCGGTGGTGACGTCCGATGTGAACGTGACACCAAGGGTATAGGTGCCTTTAATTGCCCAGGTCTTTTCCGTGTACGACACGGAGATGGCCGATTTGCCGTCGGAGATGTTCACCTGGGAAGCGGTGGCGATGTCGGCGGAAATATCGGCCGAACCGGCACCGTTGATGGCGCCCGCGACAGTGGTCTTACCCTTACGGTGCACTTTCTGGATGTTGATCTGGTAGCGGAAGTTACGGAGGATGGGGAGGTATTCGCCGCCCTCCATGAGGTCTATCTTATAGTATCCGGTATTTGCTTCGTGGGTGTCAGGGTCTGTATAAGTGCCTTTTACTACCAGGATGGTGGCATCCTTGGTTGGCACCGGACGCTCGTACATATATACGGCGCTGGAAGCTCCCACAGCACCGTTGGAGAGGCTTGAAAAGTCCGACTCTGACGGGTAGCTCTTGTCAATGACCGTAGCGCTTGGCATATTGCCGGGATACACTGCCGAAATGTCCGTCAGGGTGGGATAAGCCTCATAGTTCATGATGAACTCGCCGTTGGTGGGGTTGTAAGGCGCTATCGACCCTCTGTCGGGAACGTTTATGACGGCGAAGGACTGAACCTCAAAGTTGGAGTCGGCGGCAGCCACTACCGTAATCTTGGCAAAGTTACGGATAAGCGGAATAAGTGCCATCTTGTGCACACCGTCCTCAAGGTCGAAGTCGGGGTCTATGACAAGTGTCGGAGGGGTATCGTAGTAGCCTTCGGCCTCGGTGTCGGCATAGATGCCGTTGTTCAGGAGGATACGCTGCCAGTATGCGTCCTGACCGCCGGAACTGGCGAGTTTTGCCATTACGTTGGACTCGTAGTCAAAGTCCAGGGATTCGGGACCGTTGGCAATAAGGTGCACTCGGACGCGTGAAGATGTGATGGAGAGGTTGACCTTGTAGCCTTTTTTGTTAGCTTCGCCTTCGGCCGATACATAGCCGCCTACGGGTTCTGCGCGCTTGTATTCCTTTAGGTAGCCGGAACTGCCGAATACGGCCACATGAAGGGACGTTATTTCAGGGTTTTCTCCCATGGCCTTGGTGGCGGGCTCCGGTGTCTGAACGCCGAAATAAACGGTGACTTCCCGGCCTTCGTAGTCCACGGCCGGCTTATCTTTGCGCACTTCGGGCTCCGCCTCCTTTGTGCAGGACAAAGGAAGAAGTACTGCGAGAAGTGTCAGAATATGCAGGAAATGTCTTTTCATGGCGCGTTCAGCTTATTGTGTGGTCTGGTATCCGCCCCAGGTGGTCAGGTGGTCGTCGTCCTGTGCTTCTCCCCAGTACCAGACATCGTATACGCAACGGGTGTAAACGCAATGATACTGAGTTGTTTGTCCGTTGTAGGTATAAGAGAAATTATAGCTATGGCCGTTGTAATTTGTTGTTGTAGTCTTATTAGAGAAGTCCATGACTTCTATAGGGCCATAACCAAGAAAGCCACCCGCCCAGTAGTAGGACATATAATAATTGCTATTAAAATACTGACGTCCGACAGTAAATAGCGCTGGAATTTTATCATTCTCAGAGAGAGAAACTAAAAACTCTATCTCCGCCTGCGTAGGAAGTCTCCACCGCCCTGCGGGATATCCGTTTTCCTGATAGGCTGCACAGCGTGTCTGTGCATCGTTATACCACAAAGTAGATGTCTTTCCGTAGGATGAAGCAATCTTGAAAACAGGAGCAATGACATTCTGAGTATCTTCAGCAGCCGGCTTGTAATTTGTCAGACCGTCTAGAGTAGTTACTGACGATGAGGTTCCTAATCTGGGATCTCCGATAACATAGGGGCTGTTGGAGGGGAGTGTGGTTACGTAAACAGTGTACTGATTTTGATTATTGTTATCCCCTGAGCCATTAACACCAGAAGGTTGAACAATGGAACCGATGGAGTTAGAGCTATCGTCGTAAACAGTAATGGAAGAAGATGACCCGCTATACGATTGGTCGTTTACAAACACGACACCGTTTGACTTTTCGGCCTTGATATACATGGCCGGATACTGTGTAACAACAATATCTCCTGTAGTGTAATTATGGTCATCAGCATGGCGTATTTCAAAAGTAAATACGTAAGGAGAAGAATCGAAGGCACTGTCGGTGATATCGTTGTTCAGCGCATGGTTGATGGAGAAAGTACGGGTAACGTCGTCGTAGGTAATCCAGTTGTTGTTGCGGGCAGTGGTGGTGTAATTCGTATTGCTGCCGTTCTTGAAATCGTAATAGGTCACCGACTTCAGATTGAGCTCGGCATCGTGCGAAGAAGTAATGAGAACATTCAGGTCTTCCACGTTGTACATATTGTAATTGTTGGAGGGAGAGCTGATGTAACGGGCATCCTTGATTTCGGCATCGGCCTGTACGATGGTCTGGGTGTTCCAGGACATGACATAGTACTCTCCGGCCACTTCCAGCATGGCCTCGAAGTCGTCGCCGCCCAGGATGGCTACGTCCAGCCTTATGTGATACCAGGTGTTTGCATCCATTTTGAGGCCGGGGCAGGGGACCTTGTAGTAGAACTGCTTCTGGCCTTCCTGCTCTCCTTGGGCGTTGAGGTAGGCCCAGGGCACAACCAGCTTGATGAAAGGCTCGTTTTCGTCTCCGCTGTGCCACTCGTGGGGGTAGGAGTAGAATGGAGCGCAGGTATACCAGCCGTCGCTGTCGGAATCTGTGAGCGTGCGCTGGCTGTAGCGGTCAAGTGCTCCGGGGTTAATGGTCTGGCGAGTCCCGCCCACGGTGCCGACGGAGTAGCTGTTCACAAGGTAAGCGCCCATCTGGGACAGCAGGGGAACCCAGGTGGTGAATGTGGAGTCTACTCTTTCGCCGTCCCCATCCAGGATATAGTTCTTGATCTGAACGGAAGACTTGATTTTGCACTCGAAGGTGACCTTTGAGGCTGCGCGGTTAAGGTTCACAGTGCCGGAGGCCGCCCTTGTCTTGTTCTTGTTGTCCACGGTGGCCTTGGCGTGGCCGGACATCACAAAGTTTGTCTGGATTTCGGCCGAATTGAAATGGTTGCTTAGAGCAAGGTTGTGGAGCGTAGTGGTGTCGGATGCCGCATCAAAATCGGAGCTTGCTCCGGGATAGTTTGCAATGGCATAGACATCACACTTGGAGCCGGGAGCGGCACCGCTAAACAGGTGGCTGAGCTGGCTGGTGTTCACAAGGACATTGTAGGAGGTTCGTCCCTGGAGGTTGACGCGTCCCTTGATGTAGGCGTCGGAGCCCATCTCTCCTTCCGGATACAGGAAGTAGTCTATGGTGGTGAGGGTGTTCTCGTTGTAGTCGTCATCTCCGGGCTTGGTGGCCTTCGTTTCCTGCCGGTTGCATACAAACTCCAGCCTGATGCTGTCTGCGGATGAGGATTCACCGTCAAATGGCATCTCTCTCTGGCAGGAGAGTGCTGCAAAAAGTGCTGTGACAAGAACACTTATATGTAGTATTATCTTTCTCATACGCACTAAATCTTAGGAAGGATGACGGTCCAGTTGTCGCGGTTGATTTCCGAGTTGGCATCGTGGACGGTGCCGTCGGTGAACTGCACGTAGAAGCGGAATTTCAGTTTTTTGTCACTTGAGCGGTCCAGTGAAGGATCCAGGTTGGGCGTGACATAGAACTCGTAATCGGGGTGGTCGTGGTCTACGGTACCCTGATGGGGGCTTATTGTAAAATATTCCACGTCTCCCACGGGCTCTATAGACCATATGGCGCCGGAGGGGTTCACAATGCTGAAGGTTCCCTTTACCGGGGTGCCGCCAACTATGCGGCAAGTCTTGGACAGTTTGTCGTAGCCTTCATTACCCTTGAAATCCAGTTCTGTAACCTCTGAGATGGACTGCTCGGAGAAGGACCAGTCGTAGGATTCGTAAATCCAGGGATTCACCTTGAAGGTGAGCTCAATGTGCTTCTGGGTGAAAAGCAGGGTGAAAGCATAGCGTACGCCCGGCTGCAGGCCGTTTTCTATGGCCGAAGGGAAGCTGAGGTTTGCGGTGTGCTGGATGTGCTCTTCGTCGGCGAGGTACTCATATACCACCGTGATGGTGGCGTTTGTGAGTTCTTCCTGAGTCTGCGGCCATATAAGGCGATATTCGGCCACGGAAGTGTTCTTTACGCGGGCAAGGAGGTCGTAGGACTCTCCGGAGGCCAAGGTTTTGGTGGCATCCGGCAGGGCGTAGTACAGGGCGTTGTCCAGAAATTCGTTGGTGGCGGTGAGCGTGGTGGTAGCCGGCGTGGTTACAAAGTCAATCACAGCGCTCTTTTTGTTCTTGAGCCCTGTGATGGTGACATTCTTCACCAGAATCTGGTCCTGGGACTCGTTGTAGAGCCTTACGCTTATGGCGCTGAAAAGATGCTGCATCGTGAGCTGTACGGGGTCCGTGGAAGTGCGGGGCATCATGTAGTAGCCGGTGTTGGCATACAGGAGGTCGAACTGCGGGGTGTCCGTAGTCATTTCCTTGGCCGGGATGGAAAGGGTGCGGTCGCTCACGGAAAAACCGCTTGAGAGAGTTGTGCCGAAGTAGGAATCGGCAGTGAGGTCAAGCGCCTGGTCGTAGCTGAACCAGCCGAAGAACTGATGACCGCCGTCGGTGGTCCAGGGATAGACGTTCCCCGAGTTGTAGCCCCAGATGACGGAGCCGTTATATACGATGTCGTCGTTGATATAGAGGCCGCCGGTCTCAAGGTCTCCTTCGGCCCATGAAGCGGTGCCGGTAAAGCCGGAGAGGACATCCAGCACATGGATGCGGTTGCCATTGGTCTTGAGCGTTTTGTCCGTTAGGAGAGCCTTGGTGGACATAGTGCCTTCTTCGGCCTGAAAGACGATGCCGATTTCAGTTGAGGGGTTGCCCTGCGGCTGTTTGGCGCAGGAGAATGCCATGAGGACGGCACTCAGGAGGAGGTATGTGAGTACGTTATTTTTCATATCAGCTTTCCTCCACAATGATGTTGTAGCCCTGGTCGCTCCATCCAACCGTAGAGGCCGAAATGGTGATGACGTTGTCAAGGCCGATGTTCAGTGTATAGATATACTTCTTTCCGGGTTCCCACTCAGTGATGGTGCCGCCAAGGGCAACTTTGACTGGAGGATTGTTCAAGATGCGTCCTCCGCCGAAATCAACGCTGTAACCGACGTTTATGGCCGCATTGGGGCCCAGTGTCTGGGGTACGAAAAGATAGGAGCACACGTCAGTTGTTACCGGCGTGGTGCCGTCGTATGTGAGAACTGTGCTTATGCCGTGAAGGGCATAATTGAATTCAGTATTTTGATTCTCCCATGCGCTTCCGGTAAAGTCTCCGACGGAACAAATTCCGTCCATGGAAAGGGAAGTCATTGAGAGAGAGGTGTTTTCATAGTAAGATGCTGCTTTTACCTTAAATAGTACCTGCGCGAGCGCGTGCGAGAATTGAAGTGGTACGGATTCGGGGTGTGAGGCGCAGTCGGGAACGGTGTAGCTGCCGTAGCAGAGGTCCGTTGCCATTTGGGCGGCGGTTTGGACTGTATAGTCCATGGCGGTAACGCCGTCAGAGGTAATTGTAACGCCGCTTGCCGAAGAAGGGCTGTAGGCGTTGAAGGTGAGGGAACCTTGAAGGGGCCAGTATTCGGCCGTAGAAGTTTCCCAAAGACTAAGTGTGGAGTTATAGGAGGCGTTGAGGTTTTCAAAATATGCCGATGTCCCTTCATAGTAAGCACTTACCATGAAGGATTCCGTGGTAGGATATGTGGCGCCCTCGATTATGGCCTTTGTGGCTTTTTCGGCAACGGGCGCAAAGGCTATAGACGGAAAATCTACAGCGTTCTTGGTGCATCCTGCGCTGAGGAGCACCGCCGCGGCGGCAAGTATTAAGGCTGTTTTTCTCATTCGTCACCTATTATTATTTCCTTTGTCTCCGTCCAGTCTGTGAGGGCGGTGGTGATTTCCGTAGGATCCATGCCTACGGCAATCCGGAAAGTGTATTTTACGTCCATCTCCCATTCCCGGCAGTATTGCCGTAGCGGGAGGGTGTATGTATGTGGCAGAGCTATTGTCTTATCGTAGATAATCTGCCCGGTGGTTTTGTCCGTTATGCTTGAACGGACATTGATGTGGTGCCACTCCTGAATATAGGCTCCGTCCCGGAGTGTCTGGGGGAGAAGGAGCATGTCGTTAAGCTTTACAAGAATGGGGTTGTCGTAGCGGTCGCAGCCAAGTTCCAGGCCTTCCTGATTCTTATAGACCATGTATTCGGCCGTTTGCGAGGGGTCCAGCGTCCAGCCTTTGGGCTTTTGCGTGAAAGTTCCTCTGGAAACTATGCCCCCAATCTTTACTGAGTCCAGGACCACGTTTATGATGTTTGCCTGGATAAGGTCGCCTTCCTGACGAGAGTAAGAGTAATGCTTGAGAGTCTTTGCCTTGAAGCAAATCTGGCTAAGGGCATGTGAGAACACAATCGGCACCAGGACAGAATGGGTTTCGCATTTTTCCGAGACTTCGGCAAAGCAGAGGTCTGTCTGGGTGTCTTCGACAGAGTCTATTGCCCAGTCGGCCACTACGCCGTTGTCACTGCTGAATTTCACGGCAGGGATTACCGGAGAGCCTGCGTAGAAGTGGATTGTCCCTTCCGTGGGCCAGAAATAGTCTTCGGCAGTTTTCCACAGTACGTTTTCAAAGCTGTACTGCACAACCTGCCTGCTCATGTGAACGGTACCTTCGGCACCGGCTTCGGGGTAATGCACGGCCTCCACTACAAACGGCTCGTCCAAAGGATAGTTTGTGGTGGTGATTATGCTCTTTGTGGAGTGCGACGCAGCGGCGCTGAACAGCATTGGATCCGGATCTATGTGGTCAATGACGTTCTTTCCGCACTGCGTGAGCACGGGTACCATTAAAAGAAGCGATATGAGCCGAATAATTCTCAAGCTGACTGTTTTTTTGTCTCTTCCCCGGGCGGGAATAAACCCCCGCCCGGAAATGAGACTATATTATAAACAATCGATTCTCACAGCTGCTACATGAGGGTTGCTTTAACTGCGTCGATGGTGATGCCGGAGATGTCTTCATTCTCCCAGCCTTCAACCATAGGCGAGAACATGATCTCGTTGTTGGCGCCGTCCAGGGAAATTCCAAGGTGGAAGACATAGCGCTTGCCATTCTGGAACTTGTTGCCACTTACACGGCCGTAGATGGGAATTTCAACGGTCTGGGTGGGAGTTGCAGGATAGTCAAAGCCGTTGATGGTGTAGGCGGCGATGCTGTATTTAACCTCGATAACCTGGTCCTCGGCGGTGCCGGTGACTACGTTCTCAGGGATTACGACGAAAGCTGCGCTGTTGTCGATGGAGGCGACGAAGGAAGCGCCGGAGAGGAAGCTCTCGGTGGTGGCAAGAACCTCGCTGCCCTCGAAGGAAACGAAGTTGGCCTTGGTGTTGATGTTGGACCACATACCCTTGCCGATGGTCGTACTCTTGGTGTAGTCACCGCTGGTCTTCAAGTTCTTGAAGGTAACCTTCTCGATGGAGATCTTGCCCTTAAGGGTTTCGGTGGAAGTGGCGTCGAAAGCGGTCACGGCAATCTGGCTGGTGATGTGCTTGAACACAAGGCTTACCTGAGGCTTGGTGGTTGCAACCTGTGCAAGGGTGGTAGCTACAAGGGGATCGATCTGGCTGCCGATAGCGGTGCCAAGGCTTACGCCGGTAAGGTTGATACCCTTGGGCTCCTCGTCGGAGACGAAGGTGGCGTTCAGGCTCTCGGGATAGTAGGCGTAGAAGTCCACTTTACCGGTGGCAGGCCAAAGGTAGGTACCTGTGGTAGCCTTCCAGTCACCGCCCTGGTTGGAGATGTTGACATCGTTCATAAGGGGAGTGGTGTAGTCGTATGTGCTGCCGTCAAGGGCTGCAAAAGCGAATACGTTGAAGCTCTCGGTGGTAGGGAATGCCAGCTGCTCGGGGGAGTCGCTTGCAGGGAGGATGAGAGCCTTGGTGGCAAGAGCGTTGGGAGCGAAGCTGATGGACTTGCCCTCGGGCCTGTTGACCTGGTTCTTGGAGCAAGCTGCAAGTGCAAGTGCTACAGCTGCAATGATGATAACTTTTTTCATTGTATGTAACAAAATTTAAATATTAATAATCTGATTGAATTAGATAGTTGCATCGTCAGGAACGTCAACATCCTGAGAACCGCCGTCCACCCAGTCGGTGATTGTAGGATTGAAGTAAATCTTCTGGAGGTCGATGGTAAGGTTGTAGACATACTTCTTACCAGCCTGCCAGTTGTCGATAGTGTCGTCAATGTCATCGAAGTGGATGGTAACAGTCTTTGAACCCATAGCAAGGGCGTCGCTTGTACGATAGAGGGTGTACTTCACAGTAACGGTAGGATCGGTGCCAGCAAAAGCAGTGACAGGGATCATAAGGAGAGCGTCACCAATAGGATCGGAAAGAGTTTTGCCAAGGAAGTTGGCGGCTCCGGCTGCAACAGTTGCATTGGGGAAGTCTGCAGAACTAACTGCAAAGTCTGCATTGGTCTTGGGATTGGTCCAAGTGGTGATAGTGGCGGCAGCATCAGCGTCGGCAGGGTTGACAACGGTCATATTGTCAGCGGTGCTTGCGGCGTTGACAGTGATGGTGTTAATCTTGAAGCTCATACCTGCGTCAAATACCTCGTCAGCGGTCTTGGCTTTGAAGATTACTTGGGCAAGTGCGTGCTTGAACTTGATGTTTACACCCTTGTCGCCTTCGGCTGTTTCACTGTTCTTGGAGTTGCCACCATCCACATAGTAAGACTCGTTCATAGTCCTGTCGGCGTTGACGGAAGAATAGAGAAGGTCTACCTGGCTTGCGACAGTGGTGTTTACGGTGAAACCGGTGAGGGTAAGAGTTCCGGTAGCCTCGGCAAAAGCAGCCGTTGCGGCAGCCTTCGGAGAATAGGCTATGAAGGAGAGGGAACCCTCAAGAGGCCAATAATAGGTGCTGGCAGGAGCCCAGATATCCTTGGTGTCGTTGAAGGAAACCTCAACGTCGTCCATATAACGGGTTGCGGTAGCCTTGTTGGAGGCCCAAGTCTTATCTTTCTCAAGATAGGATGCGAAAACGCCGAATGCAGGGCAATCGTAGGAGTAGGTGGTTCCGGAGATGGGAGCCTTGGTGGCCTTGCCAGCCACTGTGTTGAAGTTGATGACCTTAGCCTTCTCAAAGGAAGTGGTGTCAGCCTCATTCTTGGTGCAGGCGGCGAGTGCTACGACTGCGGCAGCTGCGATGATGAATAATTTTTTCATGATTGGGGATATTTGTTTGTTTTTGTTTCAGGTGATTAGTCAAGGATGTTGATTGTATCCACGTTCACGTCAATCCAGTCGGTAACGGTGGGATCGAAGAGGATTTCGTTGAGTTTGAAGTTGAGGGTATAAACATACTTCTTGCCGGGCTCCCAAACCTGAGGCTTTGAGATGTTCACGGTGCCGGTGATCTTGGCGCTGCCGGTCTGCTCCATGGAGTAGCCGATGGTGAGGTAGGTACCTTCGATTGTGTCGGTGGTGGCGGGATCGTCAGCTACGGTTGAGGGCTGAGGGATGTTAACCTTGGCGGCGCCATACACCTGATAGTCCTTGGTGATGTCCTCGAGAACGGTGTCATAGTAGGTCCAGGACTCGGTCTGAGTGGCGTTGTCGGCCCAAGTGATAGCGTCGTTGGCGTAGGTTGCGTCACCGGAGAGGTCGATGTTGTTGAAGGTCACGCTCTCGACGTCGAAGGCGACATCGGCGGTGTAGTCTTCTTCGGTCTTGACCTTGACCTCAATCTGGGAGAGGGCGTGCTTGAAGACCATCGGGAGAGGATCGGCCCTGCGGGCGCCCTCGTTGGTGGCGAACATCAGATCAACGGTCTCGTTGGAGCCGGGAGTGATGGTGTAGTCAGCTACAGTAGCCTGAGGCTTCTTGTTGGTGGCATCCCAAGCGGTTGTTGAAGGAGCAACGGTGGAAGGGTGAACGGCGAGGAAGCTGATTTTGCCGGTGAAGGGCCAGTAGTAGTAGTTGTCGGCATTACGCCAGGCCTCGGTGCGGCTTTCGCGGCCACCGGTCCAGGAGATGGTGAGGTTGCTCATGAAGTTGGAGGCGGCGTTGGCTGCGACATCGGAGAAGTCGCCGGCTTCGCTCTGCCAACCCCATACCTGGAAGGTGTTGTCATGGGCGTAGGTGGTACCCGTGATGATGGCGTCGTTGGCCTTGGTGGCCTTCTGGTTCACCACGTTGAAGCCAATTTCGCCCTGATCCGTGGTGGCCTTTGGGGCGGGAACATTGGACTTGGTGCAGGCTGCGAACACTACCAGTGTTGCGGCGAGAATCAATTGAGATTTTTTCATAATGATTTGATTGTTTATAAAAAGGTTTAACATAATTTCCTTATTTTCAATTGTTTAAATATTTATCGGCACGTTTTCTACATCCCAGTCGTCCACGCCGGGCTGGAAACCTCCGTTTCCGCCGCCAGGGTTGGACGGCTCCGGAACAACTATGATTTCTTCGATGTAAATTATCTGGTCTTCAATGGCAATGTCCGTGAAGAATTCATCCGTGATGTCACGGTGCCATTCTACGGTTTCTCCGCCGACGGTCTTGACTATGATAGTGAGCCACAGCCGGCTTTCAATGTTAGGATTCTTGCCAAAGGTGTTGAACTTGCCCACAACGATGTCATTGTCGTCGGAGTCTGTGCCGGCCTTCATGTCAAACATCAGGACTACGTCCGTGTCAGTCTTGCCTTCTTCCTTGGGCAGGCCGATGAAGTTGGAAGCAATCTGGCCGGAAAGGAGGGCTCTTGCCGATGCCATGTACTGCTCGTTCTTGATCCGGACTGAAATCTTCCAAGTTTCAATGATGGTTTCCGCATCCGCCTCAATGGTCTGGTCTTCCTGAATATTGAGGACCTCTACGTCCTGATGGCTCACGAAAAGGTGATCGGGCTCATAGATGATTGCGCTTTCCTGCACTTTGGTGAGGGCGGCCTCCCATGCGTCGTCCTGCGAGGTGGACTTGGATGCGGATTTTCCGAAACGTATTGCGTTGAGAATGCTGGATTTCATTGCCGATGAGACCTCGTTGGTATAGGCCTCAATGGAGTAGTAGTTCCGGTCGTTTCTTAGAAGAGTTGCTTCTGTGTCGAAGTTGTAAGCGATGAATTTGTATTTTCCCGGAGGAAGCGACACGCGGCCGCCTGTGGCGGGCAGGTAGCTTTCCGTGATGAGTTCGTAAGTGTCTGTGTCGAAGAACATTACGCGCATCATTTCCGGAGTGTCAAGTTTTTCGAATTCTCCGTTCACCTTCACGTTGAGGTGGAGGTTGATATGGAGGTTGAGATTGGTGCTGCCATACTCAAGGTCCCTGCGCAGGCAGCCCGTGAGGACTGTAAGCACAGTAAGAATCAGTATGACAAAACGCCTTCTCATTTACTTCGTGATGCGTTTTTTGTAGTAAAACAGATAAGTGAGGGTCACTTTTGCATCGGTGACGCCAAAATATGTAAACTTACCGTTGTAGTGGTACATGAGGTGCTGATTGTTCTGACGGCCTTCGTAGTAGCGGTAGCGGGTGTACATGGGACCCACGCCAATGCCGAAATTCAGGCTCCAGTTGTCATTGAATGCAAGGCTGTAGCCTAAACCCAGCGAAGCCAGGACTTCTTCGCCCTGGTATCCGTTGCCGTTATGTTGAAAGTCATAGTAACCCATTCCTGCCGAGGCGGATGCGTACCAACCTTCCAGAACCCTCGTGTCTCCTTTTGCCTTGAAAGGTTTCAAGAATTTGGTGCCGGGATACCATCTTGCTCCAATATCCCAGTGCATGAGTTCTGCGCATTCGGCATTGTTATTCCATGGCTTCCAGGGAACCGTGACAAGATAGCTTGAATGGATACTCCAGTGCTTGCCGATGGGAATTTCATACCCGACTGAGATTGGAACGGCATGGAAACCTGTAGCGATGGCGCCTCCGCCTGTGTAGAGGAGGTTGGTGGTAAGGGCGGCAAGAGGCTTGCGGATGTAAGCCGGAGTCGCAGTGGTATCTATGACTTCAACAGTATCAACAGTATCAACTGTGTCGACAGTATCGACATCCTTCTTCGTCTCAACAGGCACGTTGACAGGCTCGGCTGTTTCCCCGGTCTCTTTTACGACGGCGGTATCGGTGTCTTCAGCTGTTTCTTCCGTCTCGATGCTGGCGATGCGCGCATAGCGAAGGTATGGATAGTCTTCCTCTGCACCTTCGATGACGCCCTTGCTTGCAACGGTGATTTTGTCCTCAAGCTCGGGGAACATTCCGACAATGTAGTTTTTGAGGTTTTCCGCACGCTCCTTTGCCAGGCGCTCATTGCCCTTTGCAGGGCCCTCGGGGGATGCTGTGCCCTCGATTATCATGTTTCTGACCTTGCCGGACTTGAGTATGCGGATTATTTCCTTCATGGAATCGGCGTTGCCCATGTAGGAAGGGCGGATGAAATCTTCACTGGTTGCATAATACACGGTGGGAAGGCCATCGGTGACGGTTTTTACCGTGTATGAGGAAGAATTATCCGCAATTTTGCCTGTATTTTCATCCGCATTTTCGGGGATTTGAGAATTATTGGTTCCCAGGTCGATTGCGGCAAAGCGCAGAGACTTGAAGTAGTTTGCGTAAAGACGCTTGTATTCAGCGAGGGCGCCGAGTTCTTTCTCTTTGGCATCCGGCTCAATGTCCTTGCCGATAATTGCGAGGACCGAACTGCGTGTTGCTTCGCTTATGCGGGAGTCTGATTCTATCTGAATGCGGAGGTCTTCCCATGCTTCCTCTCCGGGGCACAGGGTGATTTTCCCTAGAAGCTGAGGATACTTGTTTTCAAGATATGCTTGCAGTGACTTTGCCCGGCGGAGGGAAAGATCGCGGTTGTAGGCAAGATTTCCCTCGGGAGAAGAGTAGGACGTGATTGTGAGCTCGTCCTCTGCAGTTTTATCTGCAAAGACATCGTCAAGCATTGAAATGGCATCTGCGTTTCCACGGTAATTTTCAAGCACGACGTCGCTGTCGAAGGGGAACAGGATTTTCACGCGGGTGGCTGTTATCGCCTGCGCGCGTAAAGAAAAAGCGCCCAGTACCAGCAAGACGGAGCATACTGCAAGCCTGAGGCCGGCAGTAAAAGTCCTGTGGATGTTATGAGCGTAAATTCCCATTTTTCAGTTGCTTGGATGCCTATTTATACGCGTGTGTGCGCCTGTATTATGCGCGCAAACTAGGCAAAGTTAATACATTTTTTCGAAATCACAAAAGTTTTTTCAATTTTTTGAAATGATATTTGTTTTTTAAAATGCTCTTCTGAAGATGCGATTTTGGCCTGAAATGTTGCGTAGAACGCTTAAAATACAGAAATTCATTGTTTTGATGATTGATAAAACGTTTCAGTAAGCGTTCTACGGCCATTCTTTGTACTCTGCAGCAGGTTTTATGTTTTTGAAATAATTATATTTCCGTTTTTGAAAGTTGTTTTAATTCTTGAATTTTATTTTCCGAGGAATGTTAAAACTCATCATTGAGGTTGTTTTTGTCTGCCGTGCTTTTAGGATTCTTTAAAAATCGCCATCCTGCCGTCCTTGTATAATATATTAATTAAGGTATGCGAGGCTTGATTTTTTATGTTTTAAAAATTTATAATTATTTTTTGTTTTTGAAAAATACTTTCTTATATTTGCACTCGGAACTATAATTCATCGTTGTGAAATGAAATTTCGGTCTATAATAACAGTTTTCTGTGTCCTTCTGCCGGCCTTGTCCTGTATGAAAGGCTTGGATGAGCCTTCCCGGCCTTCAAGGAGCCCCCAAAAAGTAGGCTTTGACATCAACGTTACCAGAGAAGGCAAGGCCATACCTAGCGAAAGACGTGCCAAAATGAATACGAAGAGTGCGGACGTCTCGGATCCGGGCGTCGCAACCATGGATACGGATATCCCGTTCGGCCTTATCGGTATAGATTATCAGCACGGGGCTGTAGTTGTGGACAACGAGTCGGTTTATTCTTCCGGAGATTCCTATGGCATGTTCATGGATTCAATGATGTGGAATGAGCTGGAAACAAAAAACGTCTCCTTTAGCGCGTACTACCCTTACGTCCGCAATGTAACGTACGAAGACGGCCTTGAAGCGTACTCAATCCCTTATTCGGTTGAGGAGACAAGTGCCGGTCCCCTTGTGTCCAAGACGGTTCGGATGGCCGTGGACCAACTTAACATGATTCCTCTGGAGTTTCAGCATATTACCAATGACATCGGCTACTGTATCTGCGACGTCACCTCAGATCCTAATCTGCAGGGGCTGATTCACCTCCGGAAGCTGGTCGCTCACAATGTTGCATCGGCCGGTATCTTTGTAAATGACGTCACCCTTAGCCAGGGAATATGGCACCGCCAGGGCTATTATAGGAAAGTGGTAGTGTTTGAGGGAGATGCCAAGGTCGGCGTCGGTTCGGAGAACGAAAAATTTGTCGGGTATGATGCCCTCGTGGACAGAATGGCCGATTCTCACAGGTATTACTCAATCCCTGACGAGATTGAGGTGGGGAAGCAGTTTGTGGAAGTTTTCTATGATGTCGAGGGCTTCACTCTCAACGGCTTCCACTATGAACCTCTGAAGAATCAGTATGCCAAATATATGCTCTACGGCCTTTTACCTGACAATGTGTTTGTGTACGGACGCCAATACACCTTCCATATCGGCCTTGATCTGAGCTCTGTTTACTCCGAGATAACATTCTCGCCGTCAGTGTCGGGTTGGGAAACCAAAATTTATGAAAACAACGACAATTTTTAGATGAACCTCTCGATACTTCTGCTGTTTCTCCCTGCTGCCACTTGTCTTTTCTGGATAATGATGAATATTTGCGTATCCAGAAGGACCAGCACTTTCTGGATACTTTTGATCCTGTCCGTAGTCCTTATGCTGTTCTTTGTGGCAGACGCAATATACGCAACTCCCGGGATGTCCCCGGATGTTGTGGTTTACAGCCATCTGATTACGCTTTTTACCGGTCCCTGCGTTCTCCCGCTTATCTGGATGTACTTCGACCGCCTGCGCAACCACAGGCGCTTCCGTCCACTGCATTTTCTGTGGGTGCTTGTGCCTGTATCCCTTTTCTTCGCTGCCCTTGCCCTCACAAACGTAATAGGAAAGGAGAGTGTGGCGGCTTTCCTGACAGACCTTTATGCCAAAGGTCCCTCCGTAGCCCCAGACTACAAAGGCAGCCTTGTGTGGTACTATTACCTGTGGGCCTCGGTTTCATTCAGGGTTGCAGTAGGCGTAGAACTGATAGTGGCCTTGGCGTACTTCCTTATATACCTTTTCAAGCGCAAGATCCGCATTGTGCACCTCATCGGTTTCCTTAGGAACGGGGAGGCGATAAAAGTCCTTGAGCTCCAGCTTTTCAACATGATTATTCCCGGTCTGTTCGTGCTCTCCAAGGTAGCCGTCTTCAAGCACGTGCTGGAGGCGCACCCGTGGGTAGCCATAGTACAGTCGCTGTTTGTGACCGTAGGCTTTTTTGTGTTTATCTTTTGCGCTCTTTACGGAGAAAAGGACAAGATTACCCTTGTCCAGGCCAAGCATGTAATGCTTTATAACTACAATTCGGCAATAAAGGGGCCCATCATTGAGATTATGATGGAAGAACTCCTCGACGAGGCCGAACAGGACGCCCTTCTCCGTTTCCGTGAAAAGGTGGGTGAAAACCTTCAGCTTGACGCTCTTACTCCGGGGGAAATCACGGCTGTGAAGGAGAAATTGTTCTCTTCCGTTGCCGGCTCCTGGGACGACAGCCTTCTTTCCCGCTTCCAGAACCTCATGGTAAACGAGCAGCTTTTCCTGCAGCCCAGCGTCAGCCTTCAAGACATAGCCGACCGTCTTCACACCAACAAGACATATATCTCCAAGCTGGTAAACAACACCTTCAATCTAGGTTTTCCGGAGCTTCTCAACACCCTCAGGATAGACTATGCCGAACAGTACCTCCTGA
Source organism: Bacteroidales bacterium (assembly GCA_017477465.1). Lineage (GTDB taxonomy): Bacteria > Bacteroidota > Bacteroidia > Bacteroidales > UBA932 > Cryptobacteroides. The sequence continues at coordinate 7,494 of JAFUVU010000015.1, read as the reverse complement.
ACCACCGTGACGCCCGTCAAAGCGAGGTTGCAAAGGCCTGCGGTTTTCTCAGCGCCTCCTCTTTCAACAATGTATTCAAGAAAATCACCGGCGTGACGCCAAAAGTGTGGCTGGCCTCTAACGACGGTGGCAATGCATAAGGATGGTATGGATTTTTCCAGGTTCAGCATACTTATAGTGGACGATGCCCCTCTCAACCGCCTTGTGGTAGAGAAAATGCTCGGGCAGTTCAATTTCAGCGTCCGCCAGGCGGAAAACGGCCTTGAAGCGATGAGGGAGTTTTACTATCTCAAGCCGGATCTTGTGTTGTTGGACATTATGATGCCTGTGATGGATGGTTTTGAAGTAATCTCGGCCATAAGGGAAAACCCGGCATGGGACGATGTGAAGATAGTGGTGTTGTCGGCTCTCAATACAAATGGGGACATTGTGAAGGCTTATGAACTTGGCGCCCAGGACTTCATTACAAAGCCTGTCATGATGGACAAACTTCTCAACACGGTTGCCTGTCAATTGGATATACCCATCGACGATGTTTCAAAATCTTAAACATTGTATCATATTTTAACGGAAACGGCACCTTACAAGTAAGCATAATCACAGAATGGAAGCAGAGGTACTCCTTAAAGACATATTTTTTGTTTTCCTTTACGGGGGCGTAATGATGCTCAATCTGGTAGGGGCTTTGTATCTTCTTTTCCGGCGTGGTAATGCAATAGCGCCGGAGGTGACATCGCCCGTTCTCCTAAGAAGATGGGCTGCAGTCCTGATGATTGCTTTTTTGCTAAGCCATTTATTCTGGTTTTTTTATGCAAACAATCCCTCTCCTTTAAATTATGCTCTTGTCTGCGGGATGGATATCTTGATGTTTATTCCCGCTATTGTAGGCTTTCAGTTGTCAATGCTGCAAGATCGGCACCGTCCAATCTGGCCTATTTTGACATTGATGCTTCCGGCCCTTGTGCTATTTGTTCTCAGTATTGTAAGAGACGATTACTCCCTGCAAATTCCTGCTACATTGTATGCAATCTTCTGGTATGCGCTGTTTGCTGTTTTCATGTTCTTCGGGGTACGCAGCTACGGCCGCTGGATAAGGGATAACTACGCGGACCTGGAAAACAAGGAAATTTGGCAGAGTACGCTTGTAATTGCCACGTTTCTTCTGTTTTTCGTTATTTATTGCATTTCTTCGGAAAAGAGCATCTGGTTGGCGTATGTTTTCCAAATAATCAGCATTGTCATAGTTGTTCTGGTTATATGGCGTGTCGAAACTCTGCCTCAGCTCTCCGATGCATCCTTAATGGAGGCTGTCAAGCCGGTGGAGGAGACTCAAAGGACATCCGCGCATGCTTCGGCCATTCAAGCTACCATTGGCCCGCTGTTGGAAAAGAATTGTGAAAACGGACAGCTTTACCTCCAGCATGATCTATCCCTGACCCAGCTTGCCCATGCCATAGGTACAAACCGTTATTATCTCAGTCAGTACTTCGCCGGGCAGGGGCTTACCTATAATACTTACATCAACAACCTGCGTATAGGCCATTTTATCAATCTCTATCATAAGGCAGTGGCAGAAGGGCAGACTTTTACCGCTCAGCAACTTGCTTTTGAAAGCGGATACCACAGCTACAGCACCTTCGGCGCCGTTTTCAAGCAGCTCACAGGGAAAACCGTGACAGCGTGGATGCAAGAGCACCCGGAATAAGGTTTTGAGTCCTGCGACTTTCAAAATTTGCAAAAATGTTTCAAATTTAACAAATCACGCGCTCCCCGCGTTGGGGGAGGGTGCTTTTGTTTGTATAAATAAAATTTTTGCGTAATTTTAAATTCTAAATGAAAAGGCAGACAAATATATTTTTGTGTATTCTTGTCGGAATGGCGTCTTTCCTTCTTGGAGGGACGGCGTCAGCGCAGGATTTGTCAATTCGCAATAATCTGCTGTACGATGCATCGGGCACCCCTAACCTTGGGGTGGAGTATCCTTTGGGCAAGCACATCAGCATAGGAGCCAACTTCGGTTTCAAGTCTTGGCCCAGATTCCTTTTCTGGGACACGGAGTACAAAGAAAACACCCGTCACTGGAAGCATCTTCTGGCCGTGCCGGAATTCCGGTATTATCTGGATCAGGTATATGACGGCTGGTTCGCAGGGGCTGACCTTATCTACACCCATTACAACGTAGGCAACGTCAAATTCCCTCTTGGTCTGTATCCGGATGTTCAGGACCACCGCGTCCAGGGCGACTTCATAGGAGGCGGCCTGTTCATGGGCTATTCCTGGTGGATAGGCAGCCATTGGCGCATAGAGGCGGAGGCCGGTGTCGGCTTTGGACTTGCGGCGCAGGACAAGTTTGAATGCGATCACTGCGGCACCCGCCTGGGCGAAGAGCGCAAACCCGTGCTCATTCCCAAGTTGGGCCTTAACATAGCCTGGAACCTCCTGCCTCGTCACGAGATAATCGAAGGCATCTCCAGAATCGACACAATACAGATTCTGCGCCCGCTGCTCATGGTTGCCCAGGTGGCGGAAATCGGCCCCGAGCACACATCGGCAAGGGACATTGCCGACAAGGCGCATTGGGTAAGCCCCATCGAGCAATACCGCAGCATAGACGAGGTGATTCACGCCCCCATGGACAGTGTCCGCTACGTGCTGTTCCCGCTTGACAGCATCAACCTCAGGCGCAGTTTTGCCGACAATGCAGCAGTCCTGGACCAGATAGTGGAAGCAAGCCGCCAGATAATGGCCGACAACCGCGACTCCCTCGCCCTTATCCAGATTGTGGGTCTCGCCTCGGTCGAAGGCGAATGGAAGCACAATAAATGGCTGGGCGAAGGCCGTGCCCAGGCCATGAAGGAGTACGTAATGCGGGAGCTTGGCCTCAAAGACAATCAAATTGAGGCCGAAGGCAGGGGAGAGGCGTGGCCCTGGTTCCGCACCCAGATTGCCCGCCTGCTGCCGGAGGGCGGCTCAGGCCTTACCCCCGGTCAGGCTCAATGGCTCCTCGACCTCATAGACAACGAGCCCAATCCCGACGTCCGCGAACAGAAGATGAAGGCCGACAAAGCCCTCTACAAGGCCCTCAAAGAAAACATTCTGGCCGATCAGCGAAACTCCGGCTACGTACATATCTACTTCCACACCAAGCCGGACAAAGTGGCTGAATCCCTCAATGAGATTAACGGCCTGATCCGCGACCACAAGTACGCAGAGGCACTGCAAGCCTACGAAAGCAACAGCGAGTACCTGGATCGCACAAAAGTGGATGCAGAAGCCGCCAACGCCTACGGCATCGCCATGTTCGGCGCTGCGGTGGAGCTTGAAAAGATAGACACCCTCCGCGCAGAAAAGGCCCGCGAAATCCTGATGCAGGCGGAGGAGATGGGAAGCAGCTGTGCCCGCGGCAATCTTGACGGAACGGAAGAGTTCCTCCGCAAGTACAAGGAATACGAAGAACAGAAACGCTACCAGGAAGCCCTGAAGCAAGAAATATTAAACGACATACAAAAACAGTCCAAAAAGAAGAGAAAATAATTTTTAATCCCCTTATTATATGAAAACCCATCTCAAAATTGCCTTTGTGAGCGCCATTGCGCTCGCCACCCTGGCCTCCTGCAACAAGGAGAAAGATGTGAACAACCCCAACTACAACAAGGCGACAGGTGAGGTTCTGACCAGCTTCGTCTTCAATGTGGCTGCCACCAACACGCCCATGACCAAGCAGACGGCGGAAAACACCCAGGCTATCCCCGGCACCAACGGTTTCCTCGGAATCGTGGACGGCAATCTGCTTTCCTTTATCAAAGACACTCCAGTTGCAGACGGCAAATGGATTCCTTCCGCTGTCACTGCAAACAAGCAGTACAACCTTGGTAACATCATGAGTTCTTCCGACGCTACAACCAATGGCGACAAGAGCCACAAGGTTATCGAACTTGCACTGCCCACCGAGACCAACACCCTCATGTTCTACGGTCACGCCCCCAAGACAGGCGATGACGATGCACAGGGAAAGGTCACTTACACCATGGACGGCAGAGACCTCAGTGCATATCAGTTTGCACTCAACCGCAGGGTCCCTGTAGGAAGCGAGCCCGACTACCGTCAGTACGGTGACCTTATCCGCGCCGCCCTCGACTACATCTGCGCAGCAGAACTTAGCGATGCCGACATCGTTTACGCCGGTGTTCACTATACTACTTCTGTAAAGTGGACCCAATTCGTAACTATCTCTGACGCAGGAGTAATCAAGCCCGCAACCAAGGCTCCTCTTGACGGCACTGACATGTGCGCCCTCGGAGAAATCCTTGGCGATGCCCTCGCAACCCTCGCAACAATCAACCCCGACGGTGTGCGTGCAGGTAGCGGTACTTCAGTGGAACGCACCATCGGCGACCTCAAGTTCGTCCTGAACAAGATCCACGAGACCACGGCAAACTCCCGTTATGAAGCAACGGCAAAGGCCCTTGCGGAGAACATCATTTCACGCATCGACGCCTGCTTCACCGGTACCGCCCCCACTCTTGAGTGGAAAACAGCCGACCAGGTAAAATCCGCCACCGGCTACACCGGCCCTACAGACAAGATTACCCGCAAGGGCAGCTCGGGATCGGCCCTCACAGAATGGCCCGATATCAGCTTCGGCGTTCCCAAAGGTTGCGCACAGCTTATTGTAGAGACCACCAAGTCCACCGACACTGACGGCTGGGTCACCACTCCCGGCACCATCAAGTGGAAATACAGCGCCAACACTCCGCTGCTCTCCACCACCAGCACTTCAATCTACAACGTTTACTATCCCGCCGAGCTCACCTACTTCGGCAACAGCCCTATCCGTGTCACCAATGATGCTCACGTAGAGGCCGACTATCCTCAGGGTGTAACCAACTGGGATGCAGATGCCCAGTGGGCCGCAGGCGTAAACAACAACACTGTTGACTGGACCAAGAACGGTCACGTGGTTTCCACCACCCGCAGCGTTGCAATGCAGTACAATATCAACTATGGCTCCGCCCTTCTGAAGAGCACCGTAGGTTACCAGCCCGGTATCTCCCAGCTAAAAGATAACAACCACGCCATCCAACTCGCCAAGAACCCCACTCTTCCTGCAGGCGAAGAACCCGATGCCCTGATCGACATTACCGACAATGCCTTCAAGCTCAACGGTTACCTTATCGGCGGACAGCCTACGACAGTGGGTTGGGACTATGTGCCCCTCTCAGGCGAAACCTTCGATCACAACATCTACGACAAGGCCCTTCCTTCAGGTGGCGACGCCATCCCTGCCACAGGTACTTCAGTTGCCAACTATACCCTCGTATGGGATAACTGGAACGCTGCATCGGCCGGTTCCAAGCAGAACGACGTTTACATTGCTCTCGAATTCATCAACAACTCCGGTAAGGACTTCTGGGGCAACTACAACATCATCCGCAACGGCGGTACCTTCTATATCATCGGTAAGCTTGATCCGGACGCCGGTCACAGCGCTACCGACTACAGCGACGGTATCACCTGGCCCAATCCCGCCCTGCAGGCACTTCCTCCTTTCGATGCATCCGGCAATACAATCAAGGAGCGCCGCGTATTCATCCAGGACTACATGACCACCGCCAACTTCATCCTTGGCGAGACGTCCCTCCAGAAAGCTTATGCAACCGTGCCGGATCTGCGTTCCACTCAGATCAGCCTCGGTCTCAGCGTAGATCTTCACTGGCAGACCGGTCTTGTCTTCGACAACATCATCCTGGGTCAGTAATCCTTCCTGATGAAACTGTATCGTCATACAATCCTTATTCTCGCCGCTATGGCTGCGGCTCTGCTCTGGCAGGGCTGCAGCCTGGTGGACGAGGATTTAAGCGACTGTGAGACGGACTATTTCATAGACTATGAGCTCCGCCTTGTCACCAATATGTCAACGGAGCTTACGACGGAACTTGAGTCGGACGTATCGCCGGATGTACACCGTGCTGCGGCAACGGCCCTGAGAGCGTATCTCCGCAATATTTTCACGGACTTTGCCCACGACGTGGACCTGTCCTTCTACGACGTAGTGGAAGACTCGGTGCGCTTGCACCACGAAGCCCACGTCATGGATGCCAAGGAGAGCAGCTATACCCTGCACATTCCCGTGCACAAGTATATGCACACCGCCGTGGCCAATGTGGCGGACAACAGCCAGATCACCCTGGAGCAGGGCGAAAAGTGCCATTACGGAAAACTCTACCAGGCGGTTGCCGATACTATCAAGCCCCACAACACGGGCCTCTTCACCGCCCGCTTGCCGATGGATGTCCAGGAAGGCGAAAGCCAGACGTTCAACGTGCGCCTGTACATGGCCAATTGCGCCACTGCAATTGTCATAGACACAGTGGGCAGCAATATCAGGGACTTGAAACTGTATGCTGTCGGCTTTGCGACGGACTTCTCGGTCTGCGACAGCCTGTACCACTTCAACTACACTCCGGTGGTGCGTACGGATTGTCTGGACCTTTCCGTCCCGGGCGGCATGTGCTTTGTCTCCGTCAACTACCCTTCGAGGGACACTCGTCCCACAAAAACCATCATAGAAACCACCGACCCGTTTGTTTCCGACGATGCTTCAAAGACTCTCTGGCAGCTTAGGGCATATTCCACCCTGCCGGACGGTAAAGTAACGGAAACAAAGTTGAGCGTAATAAAACCGCTCAGGGCCGGCCAGCTGAAAATTTTCAAAGCAAAAGCATTTTCAAATGGTGCTGTCCAACCCGACTCTCCGGATGTAGCTGCTAGTGTAGCTCTGGACTGGAAAGCCGGTATGGAAGCGGAAATAATTTTGTAAACGCCTGAATGAAAAGGTTCTGGGTCATAGGCCTTATAGGAGCCGCCATTCTTTCCGGTTGCACTGCAGATGAGATGGGCAGGCGGCCGGAAGGCGTTGTCTTTGAGGGAGAGGATGTTCAGCTGCCTTTCTCCCTGTCGGTGGGTTCCGGAATCAGCCCCATCACAAAGATGACTGATGCCATAACCCAGGCCGATGCCAACAGCGACTATTCAGTCTTCCGTGGCATAGAGCAGATGTTTATCATTCCGTTCTCCGCCCGTCGGAGTGTTACTGCATCTGATGAACGGCATGCCAAAAACCTTTTGCTGCCTCATCTGGGCATCAGCGCCTCTTTCGGGGCCGATGCTTCTGCCGGCAACCTTGCAGGGCTGGTGGAAAACAACAACTCACATCTCTACAAGGGCGTTTATGTCAAGTCCGGCACTGCATCAGTGCTTGCCTATGGCAAATCAATCGACGAAGCCGTAAGCGCAGCGCCCACCGATTCCGTGGACTTCAAACGCCGCAACGGCGTTCTCAGAGGAAGCAATTGCTAATAGCGCATTGAATGTACCTTCTGGAGCGTTTTCTAATGTACCGTCTGTGACGGATTCAAATGTACCACTTCAGACGTGGTTGCTCTAAGGTTCTGCAAAGTTAGTTTTTTTTCTGGTTTTTCCGCCGCAAGGAGT
>JAFUVU010000003.1 GCA_017477465.1 Bacteroidales bacterium | reverse complement strand
TTTGGGACACCAAGCCCGTTAAACATTATACTATTACGGCGCGCCGGATGGCGACGACCGCTCGCCAACAAAGATAAGATAGCGGTCTTGATTTTTATATAAACTGGCCTATAATCGCCAGATTTTATATAAATTTGTAAACGAGGATCCGCACATCTCCAGGGCGCTCCATTTCATCGAACGCTCGATGAACCAGCCGATCAGCGTCTCAGAGGTAGTAGCCCAGGTCCCGCTGAGCCGACGGCTGCTGGAAACGCGTTTCAAGAACGCGACGGGAAGTTCAATCTACAAATACATCCTCAACGCCAAGATAGAGAGGCTGTGCCGTCTGCTCTCGGAAGGGTGGAATGTATCTCAAGCGGCCTATGAACTAGGGTTCTACGATGTTAAGAATCTCTCACGCGTATTTCGCCGTATCAAGGGGATATCTCCGTCGGAATACAGGCGGGCAGCGCAAAGTGAGGAGTAAAATTCGCAAAACGCATAAATACGCGAATCGCAATATATTACATTTGCGAAAACAATTGGTCGCTGCACTAAAACCCAAAACCATAAAACAATTCAATTAACCTATTTATGAAGATGCATTTGTCTACTCTCGTGAAGGGCGTTTCGGCGCTTCTTTTCGCGTGCACACTAACGTGCATGTCCGTTTTCACGGCAGGAGCTCAGGGCAAAGTGTCGGTTCGCGGTGTCATCAAGGATGACGCGGGAGAACCGCTGCCCGGCGCTTCCGTAATTGTGAAGGGTACCGCCATTGGTGTAAATGCCGACTTGGACGGTAACTATGAGATTTCTGCACTCGCAACGGATGTCCTCGAGTTCTCTTTCCTTGGCTATGTCTCCCAGGAAGAGACCGTAGGGTCCCGTCGCGTTATCAACGTGGTTCTGAATGCCGATGTAGACATCCTGAACGAGGCTGTCGCCATCGGTTATGGATCGACCCGAAAACAGGACCTTTCCATGGCAGTCACCCAGATGAATGTAGGTGAGGCGCTTAAAAGCCGCGCAGGTGACATCGCTACCGTCCTGCAGGGTGCCATGCCCGGTGTCACCGTCCAGCAGACTGGCGACCCGATGCAATCGGCTTCTTATTCCATCCGCGGACGCGGTTCCAAGGGTGAAGACGGAGACTACAACTCCGGCAATGGCGTTCTGTTCGTAGTGGACGGGGTTCCCAACGCCCCGTACAATGTGGAGGACATTGAGACTATCACTGTCCTCAAAGATGCCGCCTCGGCCGCTATTTATGGCGCCCAGGTCGGTGCCGGCGGTGTGGTCCTCATTACTACCCGAAAGCCGGTCGCCGGCAAGGTAAGCGTTTCCGCCAATGTTTCCTATGGTCTCGAGCGTGTGGGACATGTGATTACCACCACCACGGCCGAACAGTTTAACGAAACCTGGCGTCGGGCCTCCGAAGAAGCCGGACGTGCACTCCCGGATGCCATGAATCCCGATGTCTATGCCTGGGGCAACACCACCCGCACAAACTGGATGGACGAGATTTTCCGCACCGGCAACCGCCGTCACTATGCAGTTTCCGTAGCCGGTGGCAGCGAGCGTATCAATTCCGTGTTCAGCGCCGCTTACGACGCGCGGGAAGGTGTGCTCCTGAACACCTTCAGCCGCAATTTCACCACTAAACTGCAGACCAACTTCAACATCACCGGCTGGCTGAAAGCTTATGAGAGAATCACCCTGCAGATTTCCAACGGCCAGGGCAATGTAGCTACTGACCACGAAGGGCCTTTCACCGCAGCTCTGTGGTATCCTCGTTCCGCAACGGTTTACGAGACCAACGAAGACGGCACCCTCGCGCTGGACGATGAAGGGAATCCTTTCTTCGGCGGCGTTTCTCCCCGCTGGGCAACGCCCGGAAGCGGTGTCCAGCGTGTGTACAACCCGGTTGCCTATCTAACCCGCCTTCACCGCCTGTATCCTGAGAATAAGGTTTTCTCCACCACCGGGATTGAAATCAAGCCCATCTCCTCGCTCACTCTCCGATCGGACTTCACCATCGATTTTGACCGTTCCGAGGCAGATATCTTCAATGCCAAGATGGAAGAACTGGGCATGCAGCGCCTGTCTAACAGCCGCGAGCAGTTCTTCTACAACAACCGTCACTGGCTGTCCGAGACCACCCTCACCTGGGCCGAGGTTTTCGGCAAGCACCATATCAGCGCCATGGGTGGCTTTACGGCTGACTATAAGTACTTTGACACCCGGCGCCTCACCTCGCAGGACTATGCTTACGAGGAACCCAACCGCATCCTCTGGAGCATGGCAGGCCCCAACGGCCGCACAATGGACGAAACCATCAAGGATTACACCATGGTTTCCTTCATCGGCCGTGTGGGCTATTCCTATGACGACCGCTATTTCCTGGTGGGCAGCATCCGCTATGACGGTTCTTCTCGTCTCCCGTCCGAGCATCGTTTTGACTGGTTCCCGTCCGTTTCCGCTTCCTGGAAACTATCCTCCGAGCCTTTCTTCCGCGACTCCGCCATCAAGGATTATCTGAATTTGGTAAAGTTCCGCGCCGGCTGGGGGAAGGTGGGTAATGTCGATCTCTTCCCGGAGGATGTCGCTTCCTACAACATCATCAACGTGTACCATCCGTCCACCTTCGGCAAGAATCAGGACCAGATTCTCACTGGTACCCTCATGGATACCATTCCTAACTACGATGCCCGTTGGGAGACCACGGTGCAGACCAGCGCCGGTTTGGATGTGAATGCCTTCAACAACGCTCTCGAACTGAATGTGGACTGGTATCGCAAAGAGACCCGCGACCTGATTGACCGCGTTCCCACAGCCGTGCAACTGGGCATCACCACACCTCCTTACGGAAATATGGGCAAAGTGCTCAACACCGGGTGGGAATTCGGCGCCAAGTACAACGGATCTGCAATGGGTAGAAAGCTTACATACAGTCTGTTCGGCAACCTGGCCTTGAACCACAACGAGGTACTGGAATATGGCACCCGCCAGGAATCCGTGGAACATCAGACGCCAACCCTCAATACGGTAGGTTCTCTCCTCTATTCCGATGCAGGTCAACCCTGGTACTCCTTCAAACTCTATGAGACGGACGGAATTTTCCGCAGCCAGGAAGATATTGACGCCTATACCTATACCGATCCCGAAACCGGCGTTACTAACCTGATCCAGCCTACGGCCAAACCCGGCGACCTCAAGTTCAAGGATACCAACGACGACGGTGTCATCAACAATCTGGACCGCACGTTCATGGGCTCATATGCCCCTACTACCACTTACTCCTTCGGCGGCAGCCTGAATTGCTTCGGATTTGACCTCAGTATCCTATTCCAAGGCATTGCCGGCAATGTGATTTATAATGGATTCAAGCAGCTCGGTATGACCGGCCGCGGCGAGTACGGCAACCTGGTGACCGACGTGCTGGACACCTGGAATTACAATCCGGACTCTTCTGTATATCCCCGCTTGGGCCTCTACACCGACGACAACGGCAACTACGCCAAGGCTTCCGACCTGTTCCTCGAGAAAGGGGACTATCTGCGTCTGAAGAATGTCACGCTTGGTTACACCCTCCCGGTGTTCAAAAAGTACATCCGTTCCATCCGCCTGTATGTGAGCGGCGACAATCTCCTTACCTTCACCAAATACAGCGGCAACGACCCTGAGGTAGGCAACTATGGTGTGGACCGCGGTGTTTATCCGGTGACCCGTTTCTACAACTTTGGTGTGAACATTAACTTTTAAAGAATAGCCCGATGAAAAAGATTATATTGCTTCTGGGTGTTGTTGCCGGCCTTGCCATGATGACGGGCTGCGACAAATTCTTGACCCCTACGGAATATGGCGCCCCTACTGAGGAATTAACCTCGCAGGAGGACATTTGGAAAATGGTCCTGGGTATCTATTCTCAGACCTCTAATGACCACAACGACTCCAATGCCGAAGCTGCTACCGGCCGTGGTATCATGTATTACGAAGGTGCCTCCGACAACTATACCATCGGCAACACCAATGCCGATGCCTTCTCTATCCGAAACTTCACCATGACTTCAACCACCGGCCGTGACCAGAAGGAAGTCTGGAGAGAGTGGTATCGGGTGAACGGCAAGTGCAACAATGTCATCAACCTGGTGAAGAACACCCCTGGGCTGGACCAGAACTTTGCCAACAAAGCCATGGGTACGGCCCTCTTCTGGCGTGGTCTGGCCATGCTTTGGATTGCTCCGTACTATGGTGACAACGGTCCCAACGGCGGTATTCCCATTGTACTGGAAGACACCAACCCTGCCTATATCGACGTCCCCCGTCCGGCATCCATCCTGGAAAACTACGACCAGATGTACAAGGACTTTACCGCTGCTGCCGACCTCCTTCCTTACTTCTCCGAACTGCCCGAGAACGAGTGGGGACTGCCGCATAAAGGAGCCTGCTGGGCTTTTGCCGCCCGCGTCGCGCTGTATGCCTCCGAATATGACAGCAAGTATTACAACGACGTAATCACCATGTGCGACAAGGTTATGGGAATGACCGGATCCGACAAACGCGACCTGTACACCGATTCTTCCGCCAATCCTTTCGCCAGCCTCTGGACCCGTGCCAACAACTACAGCTGCGAATACCTCTTCTCTCTGGTGGGCAGCCCCGAGGCTGGCCCCAAATTCCACAACATGTCGTTCGTGAACGGTGGTTACAACCTCTACAACTCCTGGGGCCTGTTCCAGCCCTCCTATAACCTGTATCAGGCTTTCGAAGAGGGCGACCTACGCCGTGCCGCCACCTTCGTCATGCCCGGCGAAACCATCCGCTTCATGAGCGTGGACATCCCCTATGGCGGCCGTCTTGAACGGGCCGACCGCCCGGGACGATACACCAATTACGCCGTCGGCTCCGACTCCGGCTTCACCTGGCGGAAATTCATGTGGCCCTGGACTGAAGCGTCCTGGAAAGGAATTGAATTCGCCTCGGACGGAAACTACGGATCCAACACCCTGGGCCAGTGTCTCATGCGTTATGCCGATGTACTCCTGATGAAAGCCGAAGCGCTCATCTGGACCAAAGGCGAGGGCGACTCCGAGGCCATTTCTCTCCTCAACCAGATCCGCAAGCGTGCCGGTTTGCCTCAGGACAGCAGAGCCACCAAGGCCCAGCTCAAGAACGAGCGTCGCTGCGAACTGGCCCACGAGTACATGCCCAGCCGCTGGAGGGATATCATCCGTTGGGGTGATGCCAAGGAACTCATCTCCCAGCCCACCCTCAAGATTGTCTCGCATGTGGACATGACTACGAACAAGGCCGTCATTGACCGGATTGAGCATTATGACGAGGGCCGTCCTCAGTTCGATCCTACAAAGAACCACGTGTTTGCCATTCCCAGCTACGCTTTTGACGGCCTTACCCAGCTTAAGCAGAACGAAGGTTACAACTAGTGGTTACTGCCATGCGTAAACACTTACAACTCATTTTGGCAACAGCGTTTCTGGCGCTGTTGCCTTTCAGCTTGACAGCCCAGTCCATCCGTTTCATCACCTGGAATGTCAAGTCCTTTGAATGCACCGACGATTCCGGCAACGGAAGCGGCTTCCCCATTACGGAGCATGTGAATCTCATCAAGACCACCGGTGCAGATGTCATCGTCATGAATGAATTTGAATCTTTCACCAGCCGCATGACCTCTGAAAAAATGGCCGATCTGGGCCGTGAACTGGGCATGTTTACCTACTTCATCGAGTCTTATGTAAAAAATGAAGGGTGGTATGGGAATGTGATTCTGAGCAAGTATCCTATTGTAAGCTATGCTTCACAGCTGCATCCTTATGAGAATGAAACGCCCGGCAAGACACAGGGGAACAATGGTGATTATCGCGTCAAGTACGGTGAAGATCAGCGTAGCGTAGGTTATGCCGATATCCTTGTGAATGGGAAAACTGTCCGCATCGTCTGTACTCACCTGGACCATGTGGGCAATACCCAAGTGCTTCAGAACCAGGTAAAGTCCTGTGTAGAACTAGCCTCTTTGGACAAGCCTGTCTATCCTACCATCGTGGCCGGAGACATGAACACCGGCGGCACATCGGCCGCTATGACCCAGTTCAACGAACTGGGCGACTATGTCACCGTTAACCGCTCCGGTATCCAGGGCTATGCCAACCTGGACCATATCTACACTTTCCCCAAGGGGAAATGGACGGCTTCCGAGGCCCGGTATTACAACCAGGGCAAACTGTCGGACCACTCTATCATTGCTGCGACCCTCACTTTAAATGATTAAGCCTTATGACCTTGCACAAAGTTTTAATGATACTCGCGGCCGCCTCCATGCTGGCGGCCTGCGGAGGGAATAAGGACAATCCCGGCGGTGGCGGCAATACGCCCGGCGGCACCACCCCCGAAGGAGAGACCAAACCGGAAGAAACTATCCTGAGAGAAGTGAAAATCCAGGCAGTCTCCACCCTTTCCTCGACGACGCTCTTCAGCTCCGACGCCATTGCATCGGCCGTAAAGAATTACGTTGTCACCACCCTCAACGGCAGGAACGGTGCCGATGTCACCATCCTGGAAAGAACTGACTCCAAGGGAATAGTGAACGTGAACACCATCGCCGGCGCTGCCTATCGCAACCCTTACTTCGTGATGAGCAAGATTGTATCAGACGGCAACTATGAAGGCAATACCGTGCTGCTGAACACTCCCAGCCGCTCCTTTGCCGGAACATCCCTCCCCGGTGGCTGCTATCGCAGCATTACTTCCGCCGACTTGAACGGAGTTGCGAGCAAGATCGACGGCTCCGGCAAAGTGATCAGCACAACCCCCGTTCCCATGACCCGGACCTTCATCACCGGCCGCTTCGATACGGCCGACCAGGTGAGGGAGGCCTTCCCTGCGTCCGTCCTGCCGGCATCGGACAACGTGATTGCCGTGGGGACTGTCAAGAAAAGCGTTTTTTCCGACCTACAGTCCACCATCGGTGGCAACTATTTTGTTGAGGCTTTGGAAGAAGGACCGGAGTACACCCTCTTCTTTGTAGGCCAGTCCCGCTACTGGAGCGTGAACGGGTGCCAATCCTCCGTCCTCTCCGGCAGCGTAAAAGCCTACGAAGTCAGCATCGCCTGGAAGTAGGCACACATTACATGTTCTTAAGGTCGCTCCAGCGGTAGAAACTGCCTGGAGCGGCCATTTTTATAGGGAGGGTGGCCTCCCGGCCGTTCAGCAGCACCTGCACCAGAATCTCAGGGCTACGTTTACTGCGGAAGAACACCAGTTGCAGGTTGCAGGCCATGGGAATATCGTAAGTGCGCCAATAGTTTTCCAGTTCGTAAGGGTCGCTCATCTTCACGCCCATACCGTTCACATCCAACAGGGAAAGCAACGGAAGGAGCGAGTAATCATGGGCGAAACGCAGCCTCAGGGCTATGCCGTCCCTCCAATCGCTCTCGGCCTTTTCAACAAAGTCCCGGCATAGTGGTTTCATTGCCTCGGGATGGATGTTTTTCACCTCCGGTGACATACCGAAACGAAGATACCCGCCATAGTTGTATACTTCCCACAGGCGGTAACGCTCCTGATCAGAAAAAATGTTATGCAGTATCTCCGGAACAGAGAAATCCAGATTGTCAAGAGTGGAAACTAAGGTGTGCATGTTGTAGCAGAACCTGTATGGATCAGCGACCAGTGAATCCGGCATTGTAAACCAGCGAGAAAGCATTCCGTCAAGGTCAAGACGGTCTTCCCTGAACCGCTTCAGCTTCTTTTGCACCGCCCGCGGCAATTCGCTCGAATGGCTGTCCGCCTGCGGCAGAAGGTAGGCCTGGTAGGGGTAGCCGTAGTCGGCCTCAAAAACAAAGTCTTTGTCAAGACTGTCAAGCTCGGACAGGAAGCTGTACATACTGGCTATAACGCGGTGGAAGTTGGTCGAAACCGCCGACGCCCGCGTATGCCCCTTGAACACATCAGGGTAGTTCCTGTACATTTGCTCGGCAATAAACCGATGTTGCTGCTGCCCCTTCCGGGTAAGATTTCCCTCCCGGTGTCGGACTTCGGGATAAAAGCTGGAATAGGCTTTGTAAATAGCTTCCCCTTCTTCCGTTAGCCAGCCCTTTTCGTGACCCTCCTGCCATATCTCCCATAAATCCCCATAGACAGAATCACCAAGGGCAAAGCGGGCGCCGTGCCGGCCCAAATGGCTGATATAAAACGGCTTGTAACCTTTAGGCGCGGGAGTAATGGCGGGCTGGTCAGAAGGATACATATAATGCACTCCGCCTGCTTTTTCAATATCGGCCATTATTTCCTCCTTTGCATTGTACGGGGCTTTCCCGGGGATAGAGAACGCCAGCATCAGATCTTTTTCCATAGCGGGGGCTACCAGCTCCTCCGGGACAAAGCGCCAGCTTCCGCGGGACATTTTCGAAGGGGTAAGAGTCCCCATTGAGGCCAGGCACTCTTTCAGGATTTCACGGAAAGGTTTTCCCTGGGACACAATCCTATCCTCCATGTTTTCAGGGTCGATGCCGGCGGCCTGCAGAAGTTTCCCGGCACCGGAAGCCCGGTAGCTGTTGACGGCCACATTGTACACGGTATCCGGGCCGAAGGGGCTTCCGTCGGCCATGGAAGAGATATTAACTCTGGAGCCGGCGGGAAGGGTCACGTCCACCGTATAGTCGATGCCGGCGGCGCTGTCGAAATTGGCCGGGGAGTTAAGGAACTTGCCCGAAGGTTTCAGCAGGAGAAGATGCTCTCCGGGGAGGGCCCCCACCCATCCTTCGTAGCTTGCTTCCAGGTATTTACGCACTTCCTCCCCTGTCATCTTCAAGATGGTGAGAGTATTTGGGAAAGGATAGAGCCGCTTGATGTCTTCCTCGTAAACGGGGCCGGAAGAGAGGGTGCCGTCAATCGACAGAAGGGCGCTTAGAGAGATATCCACTCCTTCCTGGCTCAGGGCCAGTCCATGGTAGAAGTCCATATAGGGGCTGTCCCCGGCATACGCCTGCTTGGCTTTCAAATCTTCTGCAAGGAAGCCCAGGGGCTGGGCCTGTAAACCGATTGCAGCAAAAAACAGCAGGGTAAGGAGGTGGATTTTTTTCATAGTTTCTTAGTCAATCAAGGAATAAATATAGGCAAAATCGGGATTGTTCCGGCGGGACCGGCACCATTTTTTTACCCTTTGGAGGAAAGCGAGCCTGTAAACGGCCGTATCACTTTGGGCCGACACATCCACCGAAGGCTGGGTGGGCAGGGTGTCTTCCCCGAAGCAGAAGCTGGCGCTCCGGCTTTCCTGGGGCTTGGAAGGAGTGGCCCGGCGGGTAAGGTAGGAGATAAGGGAACGTTGGAGTACCCTTTCGGCCTCCGTATAATTCCCCGAGTGGAAAACGGCGGCGAAAAGGTCGTCAAAGTAGTCTTTGGAAGTATAGGCCGACCCATTGGATTGGGCGGTGGCCACTGCAAGGGGAGCCTCGCCGGCGAGGTAGTTGGCAACGGCGACGGCCGCCTTGGCACTCTCCGACCCGTGCAGTCCAAGGCGGGAGGTTACAGAAGGCTCGTCCAGCCACTCGGAAGCCGCCACCTGGGAAACCACCCAACGAAGCGCCTCCTGCTGTTTCGGGGCCGGAACGGGGACGCAGGGATCCCCCGACTTTGTTTTGTAAAGCACAACCCCGCCGATCAGCGCCTGGGCGTTGTCCAGGTATCGGCCGAACTGGATGGCAAGCTGGGAATAGAGCTGGCGGCGGTGGGAATAATCCGGGTCGTCGTCTATCCACTCGTTCAGCCTGGGAAGGATGTAGCGGAGGTTGGAAATGGCATAATCGCCCGCTTTGAGGGGGTCGTCGCCCAGGTCCTGCGTGCGGGCGGTAGGATCGTACTGCACGGGGGCCATAGCGGGCTGCTGGGCGCCGAAACGGTAGAACGGGTCGCCTTCGTGGGCGTCGATGACGGCTTCTGCCGCCGCGGTTTCTTCCCAAAGATCGGCCGCATCCGGGACGGGCTTGTAAAGCCACTCGATGGCGTATTTGTCGTAAACGCCAAGGGAGGGAGGTACCAGCCGCACTCCCCTGTCAGAGGGCTGCGCCACGTAATTGAAGCGCGCGTAGTCCATGATGGAGGCGGTGGTCCCGTGCACGGCCGTAAAGGAAGGGCTGCGAAGAGAATCCACCGGGATGGCGGCGCTTCCCGCCATGTTATGCAGAAGGCCAAGCGTATGGCCGATTTCATGTGAGACCGCGTAAACCAGCGCCTCCTGGAGCACCTCGTCGGGCATTTTCCGGCTGCGAACGCGCGGATCCACCTGCGCAGTCTGCAAAAAACGCCAGTTGTTCAGCAGGCGCACCACGTCGTTGAACAGCAGCACCGTGGCCGATACTATTTCTCCTGTCTCAGGATCGGCCCAGGAGGGGCCCATGGCGTTGGAAGTGGCGTTGGGGACGTAGCGGACGCAATTGTATTTGAGGTTGTCAGGGTCGAAGGAAGGGTCCTGAGAAGGGAAATCCCGCACCTCAAGCGCCCCTTTAAGGCCGATGGCTTCGAAGGCGGCATTCCATGCAAGGATGCCTTCCCGCACCGGTTCCTTCCAAAGATCAGGAAGGGCGTCGTCTATGTACCACACCACCGGCTTCAGCACCGGGACGGTTTCGCCCCTTTGCCAGGCCGCCATGTCGGAAGGCTCGATGCGCCAGCGGTTGGCCAGGCGATAAGGCTGCAGGCCGTCACGTAAGGGATTGATATCAAAGCGGTTTCCTCCCGCCAGACTCCCTGTATAGAAAGTGCCTATGCGGCTGTCCTGCACGCGGGGACGCATGGGTTTTTCCGGAAGGGCCATCAGCGACACGGTGGACACCATGCTCACCGTGGCTTTCCCTCCCAGGCCGCCGGCCTCCATTGTCTGATACAGTTTTATGGAAGCATTGTCCTCGAAGGCCTTGAGGCCGTCGTACCAGGAGGTCCCGTCATCGTTCCCGGGCTTGAAATCATTTCCCCTGGGAGCCGCCTTTGTAACAAAAGACGTTATGTCAAAGACCACCCGGCCGGCTTTTCTCTGTACCGGCAGCCTTTTGAGGACGGGGGCGCTGAAATTGCGTTCCATGGCCGTTTCCAACCCCCGGGCCCTGCTGCTGCCGGCCACCTGGGGCCGGGAAAGCACCAGCAGGGAATCTTCCAGCGTGGGGATGACGCACTGCAGCGGCCCGGACGCCATCTGGCCTACATTGGCCGCGCCCGGGTCGCTCACTGCGCTTACGGTTCCG
This sequence comes from Bacteroidales bacterium, assembly GCA_017477465.1. Lineage (GTDB taxonomy): Bacteria > Bacteroidota > Bacteroidia > Bacteroidales > UBA932 > Cryptobacteroides. The sequence goes on along the minus strand of JAFUVU010000003.1, from coordinate 32,999 downwards.
CCTATGAGCAGTTTCCTTCCCAACAGGTTTTCCGGAATTCCCAGATACACTTTGTTCTTGGAACTGAGGTATATCCCCATTCCTCCGGGGCATTCCGCTTTCTTCACTACATCTTTCTGTGCCAGGGCGGGCTGGATTGACAGCCCTGCCATAATCAGCAAGGAAACTACTCTTTTCAGCTTCATTTATTCAGTTTTTATTCGATTACGCCGTAATCATTCACTCCAAACTCCGTACCCAGGGCGTTGGCTTTGGTCTGGGCGGCGCCCTTGTCACGGACACAACGCACATTCAGGAAGGCGCCCTTGGTGTAATCGGTAATCCCGTTCACCGTCCTGTTCACATCCATGTTGCTGTTCACAATGCTGGGATAGTTGTCGAACGGATTCACGGCTCCTTCCAGGCTGCCCTTGTTGAAGGCATAGGCGCTCTGCGTTGCGCCCGTAGCGCCGGCCGAGGTATAGCTTGTATGGAGCGTATTGGTCCAGAAATAGGCGCCCGTCCAGCCGTTGTACAGGTTCAGCTGGTGGTAGGCAGCACTCTGATATACGCCAAGGGAGAACTGGAGGAAGGTGGTGACGCGCACGAAAACTTCCTGCTCGCCGTCCGTAAGTTGCACATAACCAGGCGTTTTGTTTCCTGCCGCCATCGGGGTGCCGTCCAGGGTGCCGAAGCTGATGCCAACCTTGCCCTTGTCAATCAGATCCTGCACCTCGTCTTTGGTAGGAACTCTCCACTTGTTGCCTCCGTCCGTTACCTCAACGTAGGAACAGGGGTCAGTGGCGCCTTCGAATTTCTCGCTCCACGCCAGGGAATAGACATCGGTGGGCTGGGCCATGGATTTGGACTTGATGGCGCCGCCTTCCGGATAATAGAGCGTGACGGGGGTCCACTGATCCTGCAACTGCATGGCGAAGTCGCTGTACAGGCGCTGTACGCCACCTTTATCGTATGCGTCTTTGAAACCGGCATTGTCAAAGAGTTTCAGACCCTCGGCGCTGCCAAAGCGGAAGTACAGACCAATGTCGGACTTGTCGCCGAAAACATATTTTCCGCCGTCTTCCTTCAGGAAGCCGGGGGCCCATTCTACCGCAAACAGGTTCTCGTCACTCTGGGTGATGGCGCCGCTGGTGAAGTCCAACGTAAAGGAAGAGATCTTGGATTTCTCCGTGGCAATCTTGTTGGCGGAGAGGTTGAATTTCTTGTAGATGCTCTTTCCGTCCTCGGTGGAAACGGTTACATACAGCAAGTTGAGCGGCTCGGAGCTGTGGTTGACGGCAAAGCAGGCGGTGAGGCCATTCTCTGCGGAATAATCCAGCGGAGTGTCGGCTGAGAGGACAATCTCGTGGCGCTGGTAGTTGTCGGCTGCGGCATAGACCGACATGTAGTTGATTTCGTTCTTGAGTTCGAAGACATTGTCGCCAATCACACCCACCTGCGGCTTTCCGGCCGACGGGCTTGATATGCCAACGCCCACCTGGATTTTGTTTACCTTGGCAGTGGTGACCCCAGGAAGGCCCTTCACGGTCATCTTCACGATACCGGCGAGCGGGAACAGTTTCACAGGGTCCTCGCCCAGGGATTCGCCAGAGACAGAAGCATCGGCCACGGCGGCCTTGGCGGCATCGGATAGGGCGATGGGATAAGAGGCCATGGGAACCACTTCCGGAGTAAGGACGGAGGACAGGGGCTGCTCCTTGGGCACGTTTACGGTTGCCTGCACACCGGCGGCGTCCAGTCCGGTCAAGGTCACGGCATCCTTCGGATAGGTAAGGACCACGAAGTCCTCGCCGTCCACCGAGAAAACGGCGGTCTTGGCATCGTCGGAAAGGGAGGAAGGCACACTGGTGGTAACATTCTTTTCCGCGAGGGCGCCTTCCGACAGCGTCAGGTTGTGGAAGTCAAAGACGTCATCGGCTTCCCAGTAGATGAACTTGGAGGGAGCTTCGTCCTCTTTGAAGAAGGCTTTGGTCATGGCATCGGAGGCCGATGCAGACAGGGTGTAGCGTCCCTTGGCAGCCGGAGTTTCGGGGCCTTGGGGTTCTTTGGCGCAGGCGCCCAGAAGGAGAAGGGCGGCGGAGGCCAGAAGTAAATAGTTCGTTCTCATGATATTAAGTGTTAATTGTTTAATTGTATTCTCCATAATCGCTTTCGCCAAAATCGCCTTCCCCGCCGATGTCGGTGATGGGGACCGTGACGGTAATGGTGATGCTTGCCGTATGGCTGCCATCCACTGTGGTGACCGTGATGGTGCTTACACCGCGGGACAGGGCTTTTACCAGGCCGTTTTGGTCAACAGTTGCTACGGAAGGAACTGAGGAAGACCAGGTTACGGCCTTATTGGTGGCATTTTCCGGCCCTACCACGGCGGTGAGCTGCAGGGTGTTGTCCCTTACGACGGACGCGGCGTCTCCCTGGCTGATGGATACGCTGCTGACGGGAACGTCTTTCACCGTTACGGTGACGGTGCCGGTGAAACCGCCGTCAACTGTGGTAACCGTAATCTGCGCCGTTCCGGCCTTGACGCCGGTAACCAGGCCTTCCGCTGACACCGTGGCGACAGACGCGTCGGAGCTGCTCCAGGTTACAGCTGCGTTCACCGCTTCTTCCGGAAGCACGGCCGCCTTCAGCTGCTGCGTGGCGCCGGTTTCCAGGGTGAAGTCGCCTCCTTCGATGGAAACGCTCTCGGCATGGACGTCCCGTACATTGACTATGCAGATGGCCGAATGGTTCCCGTCCTTGGTCTGGACGCTGACCCAACCTTCAGCCTCGTATTTGCCTACGAGGGTAACGCTTCCGTCGGCCTGCTCCGTAAGGGTGATGAGGTCCGGATCCGACACTGTCCAGGATACGTTCTTGTTGGCGGCGTCTTCGGGCTCTACGATGGCGTAAAGCCCTGTGTACTCATTATTTACGATAATCGTGATTTCTTCCTCGGAGAGCCTGACACCGCTGACGCGGCGTCCAAGTACCGTGACCAGGATACCGTCCGTGAAGCCGCCGTCTTCGGCCGTTGCCGTGATGGTTGCGGTCCCTTCCGCCAGGGCTTTCACCGTCCCTTCCCGGACTGTGGCCACAGCCTCGTTGCTGGACGACCAGCTCAGCTTTTTGTTGCTGGCGTCCTGGGGGCGGAAGTTGACGGTCAGGGGCACTTCCTCGTCAATTTCCATGACCAGGGAGCGGACCGTCAGGTCAATGCCCGTGACTGCCACTGTGGCTGGCCCCTTCTTGCAGGACGCCAGCACGGCCGCCGCGAGCAGCAATCCGTACATAAGTTTTTTCATATCAGTTCATTCTATATTTGTAGATTACTTTAACCGGCTTGTTGCAAATGCCTTCGTACGAAGCCAGCAGGGAGTTGTCAATGACATTGTACACATACAGGCTGCCCTTGTTGCCGCTGCGGGAAGGATTGTACGTTACCACGTACAGTTTGTCCTCTCCGTTATCGGGGCCGGAAACGCCGGCAGCGGCGACGCCCATGAAGTTGGATGCAATGTCCATGATCTCCTCTCCTTCCGGGAGACGGATGGCGGGCACGGTGGCCGGCGCCGTGGTGAGACCCCAGCGGTAGATGGCATTGTCGTAGGTGTAGTAGATGTCGTTGGACTTCTTGAGTCCCAGCATGATGGAGTTCATGTCCATCTTGAGGTCAGTGGCGGTGAAATCGTTCACGAAAGAGCCCCAGCTGTCGTTGTTGATGGAGGAGGAGAAGGCTTTCTGGGCATTGCGGATGCGGTAGGCCCCATTGCCCGATGTGGAACCCATGAGAACGTAGAGCTGCTGCGAGCTTTGCGTACGGGCCACAGCGGCATTCACAATCTCGTAGCCTGCATCGGCATTGAGGGCATGGATGCCGGCCGACGAGGAGTTGCGGGTGAAGAGGGTGTTCTTGTTGAAATAGAAGGAATACCGCTCCGATGCGGCGCTCGCCGTGCTGCGGGTCAGGCCGGGAAAGACCCGTTCCACCGGCGTGTAGGGCGAGGCAATCTCGTTGACATATCCCAGCAGCATGTCGTAGCGGAAGACGCGGCCGTCCTCGGAAATGAAAAACAGGCCCATGTCGTTCTGGCGGGCATATTCCCCGCCCGCTTCCCTGGGCACGGTGCCGAAGTCCGCCTTCATCCGGCTGCTGTGTACAACCTCCATGGTTTTGGCATCCAGCAGATAGATGGAGCCTTCCTCGTCGGCCGTGAGGATGACGAAGGCAGTCTGGTTGCCGGCACCGTAGCTGAGAGTGGCGTTGGTCACGAAGAGGGAAACGCCGCTGCGGAGCCCGCCCACCGGGTCAAAGACAAAGAGCTCCTGCTCGCCGGCGGCCTTCTCTTCGGCCGTCAGCGTCTTGATGAAGGTGAGGGCCGATGTGCCGTCGTCGGCCCGGTCCAGGATGGTGACGCCCTCGTCGTAACCGGCATTCACATTGAGTCGGAAATAGTGGTAGGCGATGGATTCGCCGTTGTCGGCTTTCAGACGAAGGACGAAGGAGCCGACGTCGTGAAAGCTGCAATCGATGGTCTCCGAGGTGGTTTCAAGCACTTTGCGCGTGTCGAAGCGGCCTTGCTCCGGATTGGTGTCCTTGGCCGGAAGCCCGTAGGCCCACTCCAACGTGACGGGGTGCTCGCTCTGAATCCGGATGCCTTCGTAGTGGAGGGGAATCCCCAGCTGGGCGTTGATGGTGTCGGACTGCACCGTTATCTGAATGGGAGACAGCTCCGGATAGTCTTCCTGCTTGATGCCGAAGCAGGAGCTGATGGCTAACAGCAAAAGGGAATAAAATATACTCTTTTTCATAGGCGCATCAATTAAAGAAACCATAGGTGGAATCGTACGGATCGGCCCAGCCCTGGCGGTTGTTCTGATTGACGGCCCCCATCCGCTCCCAGTTGGGATCGTCCGGATGGTTCTCGTACTTTTCTTTGTAGTAATTGTACAGGGGCATGAACACGTACTTGGCCCAGGCGCTGGCGTAGCGCTTGCGCCAGAAGGTGTTCATCATGTCAACTTTCTTGTCTTCGTCCGAGCCGGTATTGGAGCCTCCGTAATAATCCAGGTCGGGACTGTCCAGATAGTAGCCGTAGGCCGCCGACGCCCACTGGAAGAAGGAGGGGTTGGTGCTTTCTGTCTCATGGAACAGCTGCAGCATCCGGCGATACTTGTCGGGGTAGAAGTTTCCCAGGTTGAAATGCCAGCCCAGGACCCCGCCGCTGGTGTTTCTCCACCAGGACGGGCAGGAGGGCTCTCCGTCGCTCACATAGGCATAGAAGTAAGGCGTGAGGATGGCGCCGGTACGGCTGCTGTCCGGCGCGCAGGAGAGGAAGTTTTCGTTGTCCACGAGGCGGAGCCCCACTTTCAGCAGCTGGCCTTCCTTGAGCATCTCCGGGGTGCGTTTCAGGGTAATGTCCACCTGGCAGGAGGTCTCGCCGGCCGGAATGATGGCGGCGCCCACTTCATAATCCACGCCGGGACGGGCGGTCTTCACGGTATAGTTGACGCCGCCGGTTTCCAGGGTTTCTCCTTCTTCTGCCTCCAGCAACTGGTATTTGCACTCCCGGTCGTAAGAGGCGGGCCGGCCCATCAGAAAAACATTCGTGGTGATGGTGATTTCATCTTCCGGAACCAGGGCGAACGAGGCAATGTGGGTTTGCTTGGCTTCGGAGAAATAGATATGGTCCGTCTGGTCCGTGTCGTACATGACCCACGTTCCCTGACATCCCGTGACCAGCAAAGCGGCGGGAAGCAGCACGTCAAGAATTCTTCCTTTCATCATTTTGCGTTGTTTTTACGGGTTTCATCTTCTTCGTCCGGGATGGGGACGGTGTAGGTGGAGGTCTGGTTTCCGGGCAGGCCCTGACCGCTGAAGGTGGTGATATCCATTTGTTTACGGCGCATTTCATGCCAGGTGAAGCCTTCGCCGTAGAACTCGCGGCGGCGCTCCCGGAACAGCATGTCATAGGTGAGGCGTACCCCGTCCTGGGAGAGGGCGTCCCCGCCACGGGTGGTGATGACGGCGTCGTAGTAGCTCACGGCGCGGTCGTTGTCGCTGTCCAGGTAGTATTCGGCCAGGATGTAGTACATTTCCGGAATGCGGAGAATATTGCAGCCCAGGATGGAATTTCCCGAATAGGAGGCCGTCGTTTCCTTGGAATAGAAAATGCGGTTCACAAGTTTCACCAGGGTCTCGTCGCCGGCGCTGAACCAAGCCGTCAGGCGGTAGTCTGTCTGGGAGGCGGAGACACCTTCGTACAGGGACTGCCAGTCCGGCGCCAGGGTAAAGGAGGCGTCGGCAGACGTGCCGGAAAGCCGGTATTTGTTGCTGTTGTAAGACTGGTAGGAAGATGTGCCGGGGCGCGTGTATAAGCCGAAAATGGTTTCCTTGAGGTCCAGTGTGCCGTTGTCCGGCTGCACGAAAGCGGAGCGGGAGCGGAAGCCGAACTTGTGGCTGTCAATCACCTGCTGCGCATAGCGGGCGGCGTTTTCCATGTCGTTCCGCGTCCAGTAGAGGCGTGCCAGCAGCGCCTTCACCGCATACAGGTTCATGTGCGTGATACGGGCCGACGTAAAGCCCGTGGCTTCGTTGGTGCGCTCGGCGCTGATGAGCGTTTCGTCCTCGGAGAGCAGGCGCTCGGCTTCTGTCAGGTCCGCGACGATTTCTTCATAAACGCCGTCCAGGGAGCTGTAGGGCGTAATGTCGAAGGAGTAATTCTTCACATAAGGAATGGCCTTGGCTTTTTCGGAGGCGTCGGCCCAGTCGGGGACAGCGAAAAGGTTCACCAGTTCGAAGTGGACCAGCGCCCGCAGGGCGAGGGCTTCTCCCTTGTAGAGGCCGTAGTGCCGAAGGCTCTGTACCGCAGCGTCGTCGCAGTGGGCGATGATGTTGTTCAGGTGGTTGATGGCGGTATAGGCATGGCCCCAGACGTCTTTCCTGATGCTCACGGGACCGGTGGACAGCCAGTCGGCCGCAGCCATGTTGCCCATCTTGTAATCTCCGGGGCACAGGACATTCTGCGAGCAGGCTTCCGGAATCCAGTGCAGATACGCTCCGTAGAGGCTTTCCGTATTGGCCAGTTCGCTGTACACTCCGTACAAGGCATCCTCCACCCCTTCGGCCGACGTAAACATGTCGGCATCAAAGACTTCTCCCTTGGGATTGACATCCAGGAACTTGGCGCATCCGGGAAGAAGCAGGGAGAGTATCAGTATGTATGTGATTTTTTTCATCTTGTTCCGGGTTTAGAAGGTGGGACGGAAAATGAGGTTGAAGCTGCGGCAGTACGGGTAGGACGTGCCTCGCTCGAATTTGACGGTGGAGATGTAGCCGACGTCCGACATGCCCACGCCCAGGACCAGTTTCTTAAGGCCCAGCCGGGAAATGAAGCCCACGGGCTGGAAGTCGTAAGTGACCTGGATATTGGAAACATAGATTTCGTTGCGCCGCTCAACAAAGCGCTCCGAGTACTGCGTGGCCGTCCCTGTATTCAAGCCCAGGAAACGGGTGAGGTCGCCGGGTGTCTTCCAGCGGTCCGTGAACGCGCGGGCGTCCACATTGTAGTGCGGGTCAATCTTCTCAACCTTGTCCTGCAGGGTGCTGTTGTAGTAGTCGCTGCCGAAGGTGTAGCTGGTAGAGACGCTGAGGGACAGGCCCTTATAGCGGATGGTATTCATCCATGACCCCTTTAGGATGGGGTTGGTGTTGCCCACGGCCACCAGTTCCTTTGAGTCGTAATTATAGGTGTACTCGCCGTTTCGTTTGATGAAGATTTCCTTACCCGTAGCGGGGTCGATGCCAGCCGACCGCATGGCGTAGATGTCGTTCTGCGAGCCGCCTTCCAGGAAGAGGATGCGGGGTTTGGAGGGGTCTTCCGGGTTGGCGATGTCCTGCGATTTCATGGCGTCCGAAATATTCCGGATCTGATCCATCACGTGCCCGCCGGTGAGGGTCATGGACCAGAACCAGTCGCGGGTGCGGAGGATCTGGGCCGACAGGCTGAAGTCGAAGCCCTTGTTGTTGAGGACGCCAAGGTTCACCTGCATGGAGGTGGTTCCCACGGAAGGCGGCAGGTCGATGGGCATGAGCCCGTCGTAGGTGGTGTTGGAGTAGAAGTCCAGGCTAAGGTTTATGCGGCTGTCCAGGAAAGCCCCGGTGATGCCCACGTTGTTGTTCAGCGTGCGCTGCCACCTCAGGTCCGGGTTCCCCATCTGGCGCGGAAGGGCGCCGATGCCCGAATAGTACTGATAGTCAGACTTGTATTCGTAGATGGTCTTGGCCTGATAGCGGCTGAAAGACACGCTGCCCGTGTAACCGGTGGACAGGCGGAGCGTAAGGGTGTTGAGCCAGGACCACTGCTTGGCCCAGGGCTCGTTGTGGATGTTCCAGCCGGCGCCGAGGGACCAGAAAGGAGCAAAGCTGTTGGCCGATCCAAAGCGCGAAGAGCCCGATGTGCGGTAGGATGCATCCACGAAGTAACGGTTCCAGAGGGAGAAGTTGCCGTTGATGAAGAAACCCACGTTGGTGGCGATGTTGTCCGTTCCGGAAGGACTCCCCGTCGCGGGATAATTGCTGGCAAAGCGCAGGTCCGACAGCTCGTCCTTGAGGAAACCGGCTCCAGCGGCCGATGCCGAGCGGCTGTGGGAATAGCTGATGTTGGAGCCTACGCTGATGCGGAACATGGTTCCTTTGGTGTCCAGGCTTTTGCCGTAATTGGCCGTAATTTTGCCGTCAGTGTTGAGGCCGTTGCGGGAGGTGAAGGTATAAAGGCCCCGGGTGGTCACGGAGTTGGCGCCCAGATACTGGGTGTCATCCGGCGAAACGTATTTCTCTCCGGACCCCATGCTCAGGCCCAGGTTCGCCTGCGCATTGATATACAGTTCTTTGGTGATGTTCCAGCGGCCGCTCAGGGAGTTGGTGTAACTGAGCGACCGACCCGTGGTGAAGCTGGACAGCGTGGCGTTGTACAGGGGATTGGCCACCCTGTTGGAAGCCGTGTTGTAAGGGTCGAAGTAGATATAGGTCTTGAGCTGCCCCTCGTCGTCATAGATGGTCTCATAGGGGTTCATCCGCACATACTGCGAGAACGCTCCGTAAGGAGAATCCGTCGTAGTGGTGTAGGAAAAACTGTTCCTGTAAGACAGGGTGAGCTTGTCCCTCAGGTGATAGCCGATGGAGAAGTTCAGGCCCACGTTCCGGCGGTTGTCCCCCTTCATGACACCGTAATTGTCGCCCAGTGAGGCGTTTACCCTGAAATCCAGTTTCTCGCCCCGGGAGCTCATGGAGAGGGAGTGGCTGTGGCCGAAGGGGATACGGAGCGGGGCGCTGAGCCAGTCTGTGTTTACGCCTCTGCGGACTTGTTGGAGCTTGTAGTCATAGGCCCTGTCCAGGGAACCGTCGGCACTTTCGTAGAGGCCGCTCAGACGCTCCAGTTCCAGTTTTTGCTCGGCATTGGTTAGATTGAAGGAGCTAAGGTCCGGGAAGCTGTAGCGCGGGAGGAAGTTGTAGTTGAACTTGAGCTTCTCATTTCCTACGCGTTTTCTCTCCACCACGATGACGCCGTTTGCGCCCTTCTCACCATAGAGGATGGTGGCCGACGCATCCTTCAGCACATCTACCCTTTCTATATCGTAGATGTCCAGGTCGTAGAGTTCTTCCATGGTGATTTCTACTCCGTCCAGCACGATGAGAGGGTTGTTTACGCCTTCCTCGCTCTCGTTGGTGATGAGGGTGTTGGCGCCGCGGATCAGGAGCGAGGGGATGGCATTGGGGTTGGAGCCCATGCTGTTGTTTTCCACCATCACCATGCCGGGAGTCATGGATGCTATGCCGGCTACAAGGTTGGTGGGGGAAATCTGCACCAGTTCCTCGCCGCTGATGACCGTGGCGGCACCGGTGAAGGTTTCCTTTTTCTGGTCGTAGAAGCCGTTGACAATCACGGCGTCCAGGTCTGTGTCGCTCTTAAGCCTGACGTTGAGCGTGGTGGAGGAGCGCACCGTGTGCTCCTGGGTTTCCATGCCGATGAAGGAGAATTGCAGGACGCTCCTGCCCGATGCGGGCGGGGTGAAGGTGAGCACGTAATTTCCGTCGGCATCGGCCGCTATTCCTTGCCGGGTGCCTTTTACCATGACATTGGCTCCGGGAAGGGGTTCTCCGTCCGTGTCGGTGATCTTTCCCTGCACCGTGAGCTTGGCCGTCTGCGCCTCGAGCACGGAAACAGTTGAAAATTGGAGAATTAATGCTATAAGCGCCCCCTTTACAAACGCATTAATATTCATATCCTTACTATAATTATACACAAAAACGCGCGTGTATAAAACTTATGCGCGCATAAGTATTCGGAAGATAAAAATAACACGCCCTAATTAAAAATCAAAGTTTAGAGCTAAAAAATACCAACAAATAGGGATACGCACTGCCATTTTGTCATAATATTATGGTAAGGAACGGAGATTGCCATAATGTGATTCAAAAGGAGAAATTACTATGGCAGAGAACAATAACAGTCAATCATTTTTGGAGCGCTTCGCCATCAATCTGAACGATCGCGCGGCCCAAGGCAAACTGGACCCGGTGATTGGCAGGGATGACGAAATCCGCCGTGTGCTGCAGATACTTTCGCGGCGCACAAAGAACAATCCTATCTTGGTGGGCGAGCCCGGCGTGGGCAAGACCGCCATCTCCGAAGGCATAGCCCAGAACATCGTAAACGGGCAGGTGCCTGAGAATCTGAAATCAAAGAAGGTTTATTCGCTGGACATGGGCGCGCTTATCGCCGGTGCAAAGTACCAGGGCGAATTCGAAGAGCGTCTGAAGGGAGTGGTGAAGGAAGTAGTGGACAGCGCCGGCGAAATCATCCTTTTCATCGATGAAATCCACACGCTGGTGGGCGCCGGGCGCTCGTCAGGTGCAATGGACGCATCCAACATCCTCAAACCCGCCCTGGCCCGCGGCGAACTGCGCACCATCGGCTCAACTACCCTGGACGAGTACCAGAAGTACTTTGAGGCCGACAAGGCTCTGGAACGCCGATTCCAGATGGTAATGGTGGACGAGCCCTCCCCCGCCGAGAGCATAGCCATCCTGAGGGGCCTGAAAGAGCGTTACGAGAACCACCACAAGGTGCGTATCGAAGACGACGCCCTGATTGCGGCCGTGAACCTTTCGCACCGCTACATTACCTCCCGTTTCCTGCCGGACAAAGCCATCGACCTTGTGGACGAGGCGGCATCAAAGCTGAGGCTGGAGATGAATTCGGTGCCGGAGCCGATAGACGAGCTTAACAGCGCAATAAGGCAGAAAGAAATTGAGCGTGAAGCGATTAAGCGCGAAGGCGTATCCATCAAGCTTGAAAAGCTGGAGGCCGAACTGAAGGAACTCCAAGGCAAGCGCGATGTGCTGATGAAGCGCTGGGGTGAGGAGAAGGACATCCTGGGGAGCCTGCAGGGGGCCCGTCAGGAGATGGAAGACCTGCGGCAGCAGGCGGCATCGGCCGAAAGAAGCGGCGACTACGGCAAGGTGGCGGAGATTCGCTACGGCAAGATGAGCGACACACAGAAGCGCATCGACCAGCTAACCGCCAAGGCCGAGTCCATCAAAGAACCGCTTGTCACCGAGGCCGTTACACCGGAGGACATTGCCGAGGTGGTGGCCAAGTGGACCGGCATCCCCGTCAAACGTATGCTGGAAAGCGAAAAAGACAAGCTGCTGCGCATGGAAAGCGAGCTGCACAAACGTGTCGTCGGCCAGGATGAAGCGATTCGCGCAGTGGCCGATGCAGTGCGCCGCAACCGCGCAGGGCTTTCCAACGAGAAGCGTCCTATCGGCTCGTTCCTGTTCATGGGTACTACCGGCGTCGGCAAGACCGAACTGGCGAAGGCGCTGGCAGGCTTCCTGTTCAACGACGAGAACATGATGACGAGGATCGATATGTCTGAGTATCAGGAACGTCATACCGTATCGAGGCTGGTGGGCGCGCCTCCGGGATACGTAGGCTACGACGAGGGCGGCCAGCTCACCGAGGCCGTGCGCCGCAAACCCTACTCGGTGGTGCTTCTCGACGAGATTGAAAAAGCCCACCCGGACGTGTTCAACGTGCTCCTGCAGGTACTGGACGACGGCAGGCTCACCGACAATAAAGGCCGCACCGTCGATTTCAAGAACACCATCCTCATAATGACCTCCAACGCCGGGGCCGACATCATCCAGAGCTACATGGAGCGTCTGCCGGAGGTGAATGGGCTGGATATGCAGGCCATCGCCACCCGTCGGCAAATGCTGGACGAATGCCGCGGCAAGGTTCTGGACGTGCTCAAGGCTACCGTTCGGCCCGAATTCCTGAACAGGATTGACGAGATTATAATGTTCGATCCGCTCACCAAGGCCGATATCCGCGACATCCTGCACATCCAGGAGACGGAGCTGCAGGCCAAGCTGTCGGAAAGCGGAATTACGCTGCAGTTCACGCCGGCCTTCGAAGACCACATGGTGGACCATGGCTACGACCCCGCCTACGGCGCCCGCCCCATCAAACGTCTGATGCAGAGGGAGCTTGTGAACATGCTCGCCAAGTCCATCCTGGAAGGCCGCGTCAAAAAGAACTCCGTGGTGCAGGTGGATGCCGCCGGCGGCGAAGTGCTCCTCTCAGGCCTTGGCAAGTAAGTCCCTATCACTGAGGCGATTATAAAAATCAAGTGTGGCAAAAAGTCACACTTGATTTTCATTTTTGGCTGATTGTCAGCTATTTGCGTGTCGAGGAGTTAGGCCAGCATTACTGTCAGGCCGGCCATTACTATCGAGACCATGCTCATCAGTTTGATGAGGATATTGAGCGACGGGCCTGAGGTGTCCTTGAAGGGATCGCCGACGGTGTCGCCTACAACAGTAGCGTGGTGCGAGGAGGAGTTCTTGCCGCCGAAGTGGCCTTCCTCAACGAATTTCTTGGCATTGTCCCAGGCGCCGCCGGAATTGGCAAGGAAGATGGCGAGGACGAAGCCGGCGCCAAGTCCGCCAGCCAGAAGGCCGATAACACCGGCAGGGCCGAGAATCACGCCCACCAGCATGGGAACGATGATAGCAAGGAGTGAAGGGAAGATCATCTCGTGCTGGGCAGCCTTGGTGGAGATGCGCACGCAAGAGGTGTAGTCGGGACGCTGTTTGCCTTCGAGGATGCCGGCGATCTCGCGGAACTGGCGGCGAACCTCGATGACCATCTTCTGGGCAGCGCGGCCGACGGCATTCATAGTGAGACCGCAGAACAGGAAAGCCATCATGGAGCCGATGAAAATGCCCACCAGCACCTTAGGATTCATAAGGGTGATATCGTAGTAATTGACGATGTCCATGATGGAGGCGTTCACCGTCTGGACCGTCTTGTCGCCTATTTCCAGAACGGTTTTGCCGATGTGCCCGAGGCCGATCTTCAGCTCCTCGATATAGGATGCCAGAAGAGCCAGGGCGGTAAGTGCAGCTGAGCCGATGGCGAAGCCCTTGCCTGTTGCGGCGGTAGTGTTGCCGAGGGAGTCCAGGATGTCGGTCTTTTCGCGGACCGAAGGATCCAGTTCGCTCATTTGGGCGTTGCCGCCGGCGTTATCGGCAATTGGACCGTAAGCGTCTGTGGCCAAGGTGATTCCAAGGGTGGAGAGCATGCCGACAGCGGCGATGGAAATGCCGTACAGGCCCATGGACAGGGTATCGACGCCAAAGTGGAAGCCCGTTGCGAAACCGTAGGACAGGAGGATGGCGCAGGCGATGGTGACCACGGGGACGGCGGTGGAAATCATGCCAAGGCCGACACCGTTGATAATCACGGTAGCGGGACCGGTCTGGGCGCTTTCGGCCAGTTTCTGCGTGGGTTTGTAGGAGTGGGAGGTATAGTACTCAGTTACCTTGCCGATAATGACGCCGGCAACGAGGCCGCTGATGACGCTCAGGGACATCTGCCACCAGTTGGGGAAGCCCAGCAGGTAGAAAACGCCGAAGGACAGGGCGGCGATAAGGATAGCGCTGAGGTTGGTGCCGACGGACAGCGATCCAAGCAGGTCCTTCAGCGAAGCGCCTTCCTTTGTGCGGACGGCGAAAATACCTATGATAGAGAGCACTACGCCGATGGCGGCGATGAGCATAGGAGCAAAGATGGCCCGCATCTGCACATTCGTACCGTCGGCAAAGAAGGCCGATGCACCGAGGGCCATGGTGGCCAGGATACTGCCGCAATAGGATTCGTAAAGGTCGGCACCCATGCCGGCTACGTCGCCTACGTTGTCGCCTACGTTGTCGGCGATTGTGGCGGGGTTGCGGGGGTCGTCCTCAGGGATGTCCTGCTCCACTTTGCCGACAATATCGGCCCCTACGTCGGCAGCTTTTGTGTAGATGCCGCCGCCTACGCGGGCGAAGAGGGCCTGAGTGGAAGCACCCATGCCGAAGGTAAGCATGGTGGTGGTGATGACGACAAGGGTCTGGGCGGGGGTCGCCTCCTCGACGAAAGCGTTGAGGATGAGCCACCAGATAGATATGTCAAGAAGGCCGAGGCCAACCACGGTGAGGCCCATGACGGCGCCGCTGCGGAAGGCTATCTTAAGGCCGCTGTTGAGGCTGCGCATTGTGGCGTTGGCCGTACGGGCGCTGGCGTATGTGGCGGTTTTCATGCCCACGAAGCCGGCAAGGCCGCTGAAGAAGCCGCCGGTGAGGAAGGCGAAGGGAACCCAGGGATTCTGCACGCCGAAGCCGTATGCCAGAACGGCAAAGAGGGCTGCCAAAACAACAAACACGATAATAACCACCTTGTACTGCTGTTTGAGGTATGCCATTGCTCCCTCGCGAACGTACTGGGCGATTTCTTTCATGGTGGGCGTTCCTTCACTTTCCTTCATCATCTGCCTGAAAAAGATCCAGGCAAAAAGGAGCGCAATCAGTGCCGCTGCCGGCACCAGATAGAATAGGTAGGTCATAGTTTATGGATATTAATTCATTTCTTCCACGGAGAAGCCTTGAAGCATGCTCATTATCTTCTGGATTGTGTTCAGATAATCTTTTTGGCGCAACCTCAGCGTAAGATGGACTTTGCCTCCGGCGATGGAATAGTTATCTATCTTCATTTTATATTCCTTCAGACGTTCCGGCAGTTTTGGCAGGTCTGCGGCCTTTTCAGGAACCAGGGTGATGTCCACCACCTTTTCCGTATAATGCAGATTCACAAAGTGCATCATTTCCAGCACGCCTACAGTGAGCAGGGTTGTGGTGACGGCCACCGGGTACATTCCCCCGCCGGAAGCCATGCCCACGGCGGCCGTTACCCAAAGGCCGGCGGCCGTCGTGACACCGCGCACCACGTTGCGCTGGAAGATAATGACACCCGCACCGATGAAACCGATGCCGGATACGACCTGGGCCGCCACGCGCGCCGCGTCGTGCTGCCTGCCTTCAAAGGCATACTGGGAAATAATCATGAACAGCGCACTGCCCAGGGCCACTATGAAATGCGTGCGAACGCCCGCTTCCTTGGCGCGGATTTCCCGCTCAAGGCCGATTGCCCCGCCCAGCAGGCCGGCTATCACCAGCCTCAGAATAAGTATCCAGTCGATGTTCATAATACAAATATAACTAAAAAAGTCCGGGAGTGATACCCAGCCACTTCAAAACCGTCTGCCCGAACAGCAAAATCAGCAGCCAGGAGAAGGTCATCATGGTGATTCCGTATTTGAATGCGTCCGTCATGCTGTACTGGTTGGTGGTGTACAGCAGGGCCGCGGGTTTGCTGTTGAAGGGGAGCACATAGCAGTGCTCGATGAGCATGCTCACAGGCAGCGCCAGCGACATGGGCGGGAAGTCGAAGCGCTTCTCCACGCCAAGGGCTATCGGCACGAAAACCATTGTGCGGATGGTCTTCGACTGGAACACAAGGCCGGAGTACATCATCAGGAAGGTGAGAATCACGTAGAGCACCCAGAAGGGGGTGCTGGAAGTGATGCCCATGGAGTCAAAAGCGGCGTTCACCATGGTGTTGGGAAGGTCGGTGGCGTTGAGGCCGCTGCCAAGAACGTACGCGCCGGCGCTGAAAAGCATCAGGTGCCAGGGGATGTCAACGTCGTTCCACTTTACTACGCCGATGCCGGGCAGAAGGGCCAGGATGGCACCGATAAGGGCGACGATGGTTTCGTCGATGTTGTGGAAGGTGCCTTTCGTGACCCACAGGAAGAGGACGATGAGGAAGATGATGACCGCCTTCCACTCTTCGGCCGACATTTTGCCCATGGTGGCCAGCTCGCCTTTAAGACGGTCGATACCGCCTTCAATCTGAGGCACCTGCTCTTCTTTCTTCATGGGGAAGAACACGTACATGCCCAGCAGGAGGCCCACCACAAGGATAATTACGCTCATGGGGCCCACAGCGATGAGCCACTCTTTGTAGCCGAAGTCGCATGAGCCCACGAAGCCGGCGATAAGCGAAATGGCAAGCAGGTGCGCACCGCTGCCTGTGTAGAAGGCATTTGCGCCGATATTCACCTGGAACAAATTCTGAATCACTAGGTTACGGCCAAAGTTGTTGCGGTTTCCGTTGGACGCTCCATAGATGGCGCAGATAACCATGAAGATGGGCAGCATAATGGTAGCCTTCACGGTTGTTGCCGATATGAAAGCGCTGAGCACAAGGTTGATGAGGAGGAAACTCCAGAGCACGCCCTTGGCGCTCTTGCCGAATTTAATGACAAACGCCAGCGCCAGGCGTTTTGCAAAGCGCGTCTTCACCAGCATCGAGGCCAGCACGAAACTGAGGATATTCAGCCACATCACGGGATGGCCGAGCTGGGCAAGCGCTTCTTTTTGCGTGGTGACGTTGAAAAGGACCACGCCAAGCATGAGGATAAGGGAGGTGAGGTAATTCGGCAGGGCCTCCGTCATCCACAGTATAAGACTGGCCACGAAGATGGCCAGCATTGCGTAATTGGCCCTTATGAAACCATCCAGACCCAGGGCTGCCAGCCGCTTCTGGGCAGAAGCGGCCAGCAGGCTGGTATCCAGATTGTCGATGAAGCCGATATGGCAGAACCAACAGATCCAGACAAAGGCGATGAGGGCCAGCGGAGCGCCTAAGCGGGCCATCCACTGCTCAAACTTGGATTTCTGCATCTTAGGCAGTTTCTCGACTTTGTAATTGTTCATGTCCAGCGGGTCGAACGGCACCGCCTTGTTTTCTGTATCTGTTGCCATAATATCGTTACTTCCAGTTCTTGTAAGGGTTCTTCATAAGCATGGAGTTGAAGTACTTGGGGTCGCCGGTTACTTCTTCTCCCAGCCATGCGGGTTTGTCGAAGGGTTCGTTCTCGTCGGCAAGTTCAACTTCGGCCACTGTAAGGCCGTCGTTGTCGCCGTAGAATTCGTCCACTTCCCAGGTGTGCACGCCGTCGGTGTTCTTTACAAGGTAGCGGGTCTTGTCAATCACGCCGGGTTCGGCAAGGTCCAGGAGGGCTTTTACGTCTTCCACGGGGATTTCTTTCTCCCACTCGAAACGGGCTGCGCCGGAAGCGTTGCCGATTCCCTTGACGGTGATGAAGCCCTTGTCGCCCTTCACGCGGATGCGGACGGTGCGCTCAGGCACGCTTGAAAGGTAACCCTGGGTGATGCGGGTGGCTTTGAAGGCATCGGCCTTGAAATCACCCTTTACGAGGAATTTTTTCTCTATTTCCTGTGCCATAGTTTACTCGTTTGCTAAAGGTTTGTCACTCATGCCGATAACGCGCTTGATGGCCTGCAGGTAGTTGATGTTCTCCACGCCTTCGAGGCCGCAGTCGGCAACTGTCTTCTTGATGTCTTCGATCTCTGTGGATTCGGAATTGATGGTGACGACTTTGGCACCGTTGATGAGGACGTTGCCCACTTCGCAGATGGTATCGTTGACCATGTAACCGAAGCGCTGTTTGTGTACGCGGACGGCGGCAAGGTCCTTGTTGGCCTTCACCATGTCGATGAACTCTTCAAATGTGTAAGTGTCCTTGGTGAGCTTGGGCATCTCTACCATGAAAGCCGGAAACACCTCTTTTTCAAGCACTTCCCTGGAGATGGGGAATTCACCCTTCATCAGGGGATTCCACTGCTCGAAGCCATCCACGGTCTGGACATAGGTTTTGATGTCCATCTTGCCGTTACGGATCTTGGTATTGTTGATATCATTCTTGGCGCTGATGATGTAAATCTCGTCGCTCTGGCGCTCCCATACCTTCTCGGGAACGGGAACGGAGAGGCGCGCCATGCGTTTTGCTGCGGCGTCAAAATTTTGTCCGAAGCTGCGGAATTCAAAGCGGGGCTTTGACTGTTCGCCAATTTTAAGTTCTGCCATAAATTACTTGGTTTTAGGTTATTATTCTGCAAATCCTGTCACAGGGTCGCTGCTGTCGGTAGCGTTATTGGAGCCGGGGGTTGCATCAGTGAAGCACCACGCACCGGTTCCGTCCGGGACACGGCTGTAGGAGGCCGGAGCAGTCTTTGCTACAGTAACAAGATTGAAGTCGTCCACATCGTTACCCTTTGGATCCTGAAGCTGTACACGCACGGCTTTCTTTGCGGAAAGACCCGAAGCGAATACAAGTTCAGCGTCGTATCCTTCCTGGGCACCGCCTTCTACAACTACATCTTCGCTGTAAAGAAGCAGGAATTCACCGGGGTTCAGGATACGGGCGGGGCCGGTCCATACATCCTTGGTGTCCTTGAACACCTTCACGCCCAGCAGCGTGACGGGATCGGAGCCGGTGTTGATGATTTCGATGAATTTGTCGTTACCGTTTAACTCATTGAGTTTGAGCTTGGTATAGTCGACGGGGACTTCGCCTACTTTGTAGCTTCCTACGGCAGATTTAGCGGAACCGCCATCGGTGAAAGCCTCAATGTAATATTTGACTTCCGTGCCCATGGCAGCGGCGGGAATGGTGCCCGTATAAGTGTTGCCGGCGGCGGTCATGGCCACTTCCTTGGCAGCGGCAGAACCGATGTTATAGACCAGATTCACCTTGGTGATATCCACGAAAGCACTCACGGTAGCCGTAACTGTTACGTCGTCGGTGTCATAATAAGCCACAGTGTTGGAAATATTAGACACCGTAGGATTGGGATACATAGCATCCTTTACACAGGCCGACAAGGCCAGCAGGGTTGCAACTGCAAATAATATCTTTTTCATAAGGCTGTGCAATTTTAGAAGTCAATTTCGAAACGGAGAGCAAGCATGTGGTAGTCTACACCGGATTTTCCGGCAGGCGTGGCGCACTTTGCAAAGTCTTTAGTGGGTTTGCCGTCGGCATCGTTGCCGATGAAGAGTTTACCCTTGCCGTTGGCGTAGCGGTCGTTGTTGTTGAACTGATAGTTCAGCTGCATTTTCACGTTGTTGGTTACCCAGTAATTGAGACCTACGGTGTAAGCTTCGGCGCAGCCGCCATACACATTGTTGTTGTTCAGGTTGAGGAACTCGTAACGGGCGCAGAGTTCCACATCTCCCCACTTCTTGCCGGGTTTGATCTTGGTGTACTTGCCACCGTTTGCATCGTAGCGCTGAGAGCCGCCGAAAAGGAGGTAGCCCGCCTGGGCATACCAGCCCCAGAACTGCTTGGGAGTAGGATCAACAGCGTCTTTCTTGAAGAACACATGGTCCATTACGAAAGCCCCTTCATAGCGGAGGCCTTTCCAGTGACCGGCCAATTCTGCCGTCCATACCAGGTTGTGGTCGTAGCCTGCCAGATTGTCGGTATCCATGTATTTCTTGCGGTTAATGGAGGTGGAGTTGCGGGCGCTGGCGCGGTACATGCCGTATTCCTTGGGATCTACGCTGGTCTTGGGAGTGCGGTAGGAAGCTGCGCCGCCGATGTGCAGGGAAGCCGTCTCAGACTTGAACAGGGGACGGAAAACCAACTTCCCGGTGAGGGAGTAGCCGCAGGGACGGCCGTAGTCCTTGTTGTTGTCGGCCATGTACCCCCATTCCTCGGCACCGGCCATTTCGGGACCGAAAATGCCAGCGGAAGCCCAGAGCCAGTCTTTTGCGTACTTCACATTGAAGCCAAGGTGACGTGACGGGGTGAGAGCGGAGCAGACCATCGGACGCTCAATGAACTGGAGGTAACGGGAGGTGGTGTTGCGCTGGATGGAGAAGTTCTCCTTGAAGTTACCTACCTGAAATTCCCAATTCCTAAGACCGGTGTAACGGATGATGGCATCCTTAAGCTCAACCAGGCCGTTTGCGAGGTCCATGTCGAACTCGCCGTACCAGTTTTCATCGACCTGGCCCTTGACAGCGAAACGGGCGCGGCGAATCTGGACGCCGTTGCCGATGGGGTCGGCATAGTCGGGGGCGCCGAAGAAGACGGCGCCGTCGGCCTGTGCACGGACGTCGAACCAGAGTTTATACTTGGTGGTAGGGGAGGCCATCACCAGAATACCGTCCTGAGCCTCAACGTCCAGAACGTCGGACTGAACTGCCACGCCGTACTGATTGTACTTGGCGGGGGCCTTCTGCGCGTAGGCCGCCGTGATGGCGACCAGAGCAAGTGCTAATACAGAGATTAGTTTACGCATAGTGTTTATAAATTAAAGGTTAGATGGATTTGATAAATTGTACCAGATTGTCGGAACGGCTGAGGCCCAGTTTGTTACGGAGCCTGTATCGGCTTATTTCGACACTTTTTGGCGTTATGTTCATAAGGGATGCAATATATTTGGTAGAGAAGCCTTGGCGCAGCAGGTTGGCAAGTTTCCGCTCGCCTTCCGTAAGATTCGGATAGGCCTGCTTCAGGTGCATGTTGAAGTCTTTGTGGAGAACCTCCGTACGGGCGTAGAAATCGTTCATTTCGTGGGTGAAATACATGCGGTCGCGAAGGTCCCTGAGGATGTCCTCAAGGGCTGCGTCCTTTTCATCCCCGTCCGGAAGGGCGCGCGCCTGGGCCAGGCGGCTGTACACAGTTTCCATGAAGGCTTTCTGGTCGCTTACGCCTACTGCAAAGTCCACAAGTTCTTTACGCTTGATTTCCAGTTTGTTAAGCAGGTCTTTTTCGTTGGTTTCAACCCTCACTTCCAGGGCGCTGAGGGACTTCTGCGTGGAATAAACCTGCTCTTCCCTCGAACGGAGTATCTGCTGGCGGCGGGCCTCCAGGCGTCCTGCTCTGATGAATAAGTACATTCCCGCAACAATGGCTGCAATTGCCACCAGAATGATGACGGGAAGAAGACTCGAGCCCGCCGCCCCTACTCCGAGAATCAGGCTGATGCAATAGGTGATAAGAATTCCCAGGACGGGGGCGACGGCGATTGCCGCAGTGTTTTTAAGGATATCCTCGGAACTTAATGTTGACTGCTTTCGGGCCAGGCTGCAGCCGACAAGTGCCGCCAGCAGGAGTGAACAGGCCGAAAGCGGAGTGGGAACCAAGCCCACAAAACGTATTTGCGGAATGGAAAACAACGCAAATGTGATGGTAATCGACCAAATCACCGCCAAAACATGGCCTGAGCCCATGTCAAGGTCCTTATCGGCAATAATGCCAAGATTTGTCCTTATATTTTTGGCCGAGAAAGCATATAGCAGGAGGACTATGCCGACAGCGACGGCTGCGGGGACGGGGCTTTCGCCCAACATTTCCAGAGGGAACAAGGTGATAAGCTGTCCTGCGTTCCAGGCGAATGCCTCTATCAGGAATATGGAGCCGAAGACGCAGCCGACCAGCAATCTATGATCCGATATTGCCAGGTGGCGGCCTGCTTTGCTGCTATAGGCGAGGAAAAGGCGCGTGAGCAGGGCGGAAAGGCCGCAGCACAGAAGAGGTGCTACCAGCCAGCCGACAACCACCGGGATGGCCAGAGACCAGTCTATGGAGCCGTTTAGCATTAGCTGACAGCCGAAAACGGCACCAAGCACAGCGTACGGGACGCCCGGGCCGCGATGTATGACGGAGCTTATGAGAATAGCGGCAGCGGCGCCCATGGCAATGGCCGCAAGCGTCTCGATATCCGATGACGGAATTAAATAAGAAAGCTTGTTGCAATATTCTTCCGGGAGGAAAAACGGCGAGGCGAAACCGGCAAGGCTGAGGAGCGGGATAAGAATCTTGACGCTCCAACGCTCGCCGGCTCCTGAAGCTTGAACCGGGCTGAGGACAACCGGGAACTCTAACCTGAGCATGGGCAAACATACCAGGCAGAAGGCCAAAACCAGTATGATTTCCTCATTCAGCATTGCTACAGACTGCGTTTGATGGCCATTACCTGCAGCTGCTCAGCCACCTTTACAGCTGCAGTGGAGAGGTCTTCGATATGAAGGGCAAAGTAGCGCAGGTGGAACTTTTCACTCAGCTTGAGTTGGTTCATTTCGTGGAAGACGCTGCGCTTTATCGATTGCGAGAGCTTGACTGCCTGCTTGTCATAAAGGTACACGCGATGAATGTTTTCGGCCACTTGGTCGGGCTGGGAAAAATAGGCTTTTGTACCGGGGATTGTGGTTTCGGCGGCCATTGTCGCCAGCTCTGACAGTTTTACGAACTCTTTCTTGATGGCCACAGGAACATTGGGGGACTCAATCTCGAACTGGATAAGGTCGTTGGAGATTATGGAGAGGATGTGGTCGTATCTTTCCAGAAGGCGCATGATGTCTCCCCTATAGCGGATGAGCGAACCGCGGGAATAGAGCATATTTTCAATATCCCTGCGCAGGACGCCGGCCTCTGTTTCCGCCGTGGCCATGGCTGACAGCGTTTCGGAGAAGCTCACTTGGTCATTGTAGAGATAGCTGCGCACTCCCTCTTTAAAGAGTATCAGCGCAGTATCTACAGTGTTGAGGAGTTTATCCACTGACTCTGCGAACAGTTTCGAACGCTTTGTAGAGAATATCTCAAACAGTTTCATGTGCTGTGGTTAGTTTCGTTGAGTCAAATATAGTAAAGAGTTTAAAACTCTACAAACACCACAGGCCGATTGCTGGGTTTTTGTAGAGTTTTTTAAAAATCAAAAACGGCCTGCATGTTATTGCAAGCCGTTTTGAAAATGCTTTGTAGTGCAATTATTGCTCCGGTACGCGTATCACTTCGCCATGCTCCTGAGCCACTGTTTCCTTCCAAAGCTCGGTGTATCCGGGCCACTCTACTTTTTCCGGAATGCCTTCCGAGTATTCGGAGTGGCGGAAGTTTCCGTCGGCATCCTGGGGCTTCACGTTACCGTCCATGAATTTCACCAGAAGCTCTACTTCCAGGTCTTTCCAAGCCTGGAACTGGTCCTGCGCGGTTTTCACCGTATAGTCCGTCAAATACTTTGTAACCTTGGCGAAAGGACGGCGGGAAACCATCACGTCGCCCTTGGATGAGAGCTTTTTCTGCAGCTTGATTGCCACCTCGTTATACATTACCACAGCCATGCTGTCAACGGAATGAGTACGGCGCTCCATCTGGTCCAGTTCAAACAAATCGGCCTTGAGGCGCACGTAGGGGGCCATTACGTTGTACATCTTGTAGCATGCGTTGGAGATGCGGTTGTTAATCCAGAACGAGGCCTTGTCGGAGTAGTGGAGAAGATCCCCGTTGCCTTGGCGGAAGCACTCCGGCACCTTTGTAGTGCTGGTGTAAATAGGTGTAAGATAAGAGGTTGCCGCATCGTCGGTGCCGAACCAGAGGATGCCGCCCACCACGTCGGGAACGTAGTTGCGGGCCTGGCCCACCATCCAGAAACCGGTCTGCTGGGTGGCGATTGCACGCTCATTGACATAGGTTTTGCCGTCGAACTCAAACTCCATCGGGCGCCAGCGGTACGGGAGGGCGTTTCCGCCTGCTCCGATATCCTGCGTCATGTCCATGGGGGTGCCTTCGAAATGGTCGCGCATTACGTCGGCAACTTCTTTGACGCCGGCTTTTTTGCGGGGGAAGACGTACAGGGGCATATCGGCATTAAGGTCGTTGCCCATTACGTAGTCGAGGTAGGCGTAGGCGTCGCGGGTTACTGCGTTGCCGTTTTCGTCGTAGAAGGAGAACCAGCCGTCGGTGAGGATATTGAAGGCGGCCCAGGCACGGGCGTCGCAGCCGCGGACGGTGCCGAAGTCAACGGGGCAGTAAGCCTTTTTGAAGCTGAACTCGCTGTCCAGACCGTCGAAATAGCCTTTTTTGCGTGCGAAGTTTATCACATCGGGCGCGTAGAGGCAGTTGTCGGGGTCGTTCATAGGGAACTTGCCGATGCGTGCCTGGTTGGCATGTGCGCAAATGGCACCGTCGGGGATGCGCATGGCCACCCAGACAATGCCTTTTTGCGTATTGACACCATTCTTTATATTCATTCCCTTGCCGATGAGTTCCATGATCCAGGCTTCGTTCTTGTCGGCAATTGAGAAGGTTTCGCCTTCGGAGGCGTAGCCGTAGGTGTTGGCAAGGTCCACTATTACGTCGATGGCTTCGCGGGCTGTCTTGGCCCTCTGGAGAGCGATGTAGATGAGGGAGCCGTAGTCGATGCCGCCTTTCTTGTCTTCCAGCTCCGGACGGCCGCCCCAGGTGGTCTCGGTGATAATCACCTGATGCTCATTCATATTGCCGACTGTCTGGTAGGTATGGGGGACCTGTTCGATTTCGCCTAAGTAGCGGTTTGAGTCCCAGTCATAGATTTTAAGCATTGTGCCTGCCTTCCAGTCCGCTGCGGGGTGATAGTACAGCTCGCCGAAAAGGTAGTGCGAATCCGCTGCGTATGATACCAGGACCGAGCCGTCGCGGGAGGCGCCGCGGGTTACTATGACATTGGTGCAGGTGCTGCCTTCCACGGTGCCTGCCACGATGGCAAGCCCCAGGGAGAGGATTTTGAGAAGGGTTTTTCTCATTGTATTTGGGCTTTTTCGATTAATTGCGTAATTTTGCGTCTTGATGACATCAGTTTACAAAGGTATGAAATTTTATCGTTTATTGAACGTTCTCGCCGCTATATGCTGTTCTGTTTTTGTGGCTTCGGCCCAGAACCAGCAGCCCCAGACACCGGAGGAGAAGGAAAAACAGCTCCTGGAGTTCGTAGATAAAGAGGTTCAGCGCCTTTCGTCACTGCTTGATCTGGAATACTGGCAGGAATTCTATGTGGACTCCACCCTCACGCACGACTACAAAGCCATGACCACGGAGCTGGAGGAAATGCAAAGCGCAAAAGTAGAAAACCGCGACTTGTACGTAGCCATCCAGGACAGATGGATGCAAAAGATAGACGACAGCTATAAGCGTTATTTCACGGAAGAGCAGTGGAAAAAGTACTGGAAATCCGGCGGAAAACGCGCACAGGCGGCAAGGGACAAACGAAACAAGAAAAACTAAATCCAATGAAAGAAGCTATAGAACAAATCTTCAAAGAGCTGGCAGAACTCAAAGCTTCAACCCAGAAAGAAGCAGAGGAAGCCCGCGTACGTTTTCTGGGCAAAAAAGGCGAGGTGACAGCCCTCATGGAACAGTTCCGCAGCATCGCTCCGGAGCTTAAGAGAGAATACGGCCAGAAGCTGAACGAACTGAAGAAAGCCGCAGTAGCCAAGATAGAGGAGCTGAAATCATCGGCCCAGGAAGCTGCCGTGGCCCAGGCTCCTAAGGAAGACCTTACAATGCCCGGCGACGCTATGCCCCTAGGGTCGCGCCACCCTGTTTCAATAGTGAGGCAGCAGATTGTGGACATCTTCCGCAAATTTGGATACGACGTGGCCGAAGGACCCGAGATCGAGGACGATTATCACGTCTTCGAGGCCCTCAACTTCCCTCCGAACCACCCCGCCCGCGAAATGCAGGACACTTTCTTCATAAGCACCGGTCACCTGAATCCCCTGCTGCTGCGCACCCACACCTCTTCCGTGCAGGTTCGCACCATGGAGACTCAGCCGCTGCCCATCCGCGTGGTCTGCCCCGGACGCGTCTTCCGCAACGAGGCCATATCGGCCCGTGCACACTGCATTTTCCACCAGGTGGAAGGCCTTTATATTGATAAGGACGTAACTTTTGCCGACCTCAAGCAGGCCATCCTCCTCTTCGCACGTGAGATGTTCGGCCCGGACACTCAGATTCGCATGCGCCCTTCTTACTTCCCCTTCACCGAACCTTCGGCCGAGGTTGACGTAAGCTGCAACATCTGCCACGGAAAGGGCTGCAATATCTGCAAAGGCACCGGCTGGCTGGAGATCATGGGCTGCGGCATGGTGGATCCGAACGTCCTCAAGGCCAGCGGAATCGACCCTGAGCAGTATTCAGGCTTCGCCTTCGGCATGGGCGTGGAGCGTATCGCCATGCTCAAGTGGCAAGTGAACGACCTGCGCCACTACTTCGAAAACGACATGCGCTTCCTCAGCGAGTTCGCCACCGCAACGGAAGTCTAAGCCATGAAAACGTTCCTCATCGCCTTGGCCCTGGCGGCCACCTGCGGCGTGCCGGACCGTCGGCCCGCTCCGGAAAACAGGCTGTTCGTTTCCAAGGCCGTTGAAAAAACCATCAAACAGACGTCTGCCCGGCTTGAGAATCCCAAGCTGCGGCAGATGTTCGTAAATTGCTTCCCCAATACGCTGGACACCACGGTGCACCTGATGGAAGACTCCGACGGCCAGCCCGACACCTACGTCTGGACCGGCGACATCCCCGCCATGTGGCTGCGGGATTCGGGCGCACAGGTCTGGCCTTACGTCCCCCTTTGTGCCGACGACCCGGCGCTTGCACGCATGATCGCTGGGGTGATAAATCGGCAATTCAAGCTTATAGCCATCGACCCTTACGCCAATGCTTTCAACATGGAGCCAAAGGGCGCGGCCGATAAGAGCGACGTTCCTAAGGCCGATCCGTACGTATTCGAGCGGAAATGGGAAATCGACTCGCACTGCTATCCCATACGCCTCGCCTATGCCTATTGGAAGGCGACCGGAGACACTTCGGTTTTCGGCGACGGATGGCTCAAGGCTATCGGCCTGACACTGGAGGTTTTCCGGGAGCAGCAGCGCTTCGACGGCCCCGGCGGCTATACCTTCCTTCGCACGACGGACCGCCAGCTTGACACCAAGTGCGTTGTGGGACGCGGGAATCCGGTGAAGCCCTGCGGGCTCATCGCATCGGCCTTCCGCCCTTCTGACGACGCTACCACCTTTGAGTTCTTGGTGCCATCTAACTTCATGGCGGTGAATTGTTTACGCAAAGCTGCGGAGATTCTGTCCACCGTTAACGGCCGCCTGGATTTAGCCTCCCGCTGCACAGCTTTGGCCGATGAAGTGGCCGCCGCCTTGAAGGAGCACGCCATCGTCCAGCACCCCAAATACGGGCCCATCTACGCCTACGAGGTGGACGGCTTCGGCAGCGCTTTCCTGATGGACGATGCAAATATCCCTTCGCTGCTGTCGCTTGCCTATCTGGACCCCGCAATGGCCGACGACCCGGTGTGGCGGAACACCCGCCGCTTCGTCTGGAGCGAAGACAACCCCTATTTCTTCCGGGGAAAGGCCGGGGAAGGGATCGGCGGTCCTCATATCGGCATAGAAAATATTTGGCCGATGAGCATTATGATGCGCGCTTTCACTGCCAGCGACGATGAAGAGATTAAGGCCTGCGTGGTTTCGCTGCTGAACACCGACGCCGGGACGGGCTTTATCCACGAAAGTTTCCACAAGGACGATGCGTCTTCATTTACGCGCGAATGGTTCGCCTGGCAGAATTCCCTGTTCGGAGAGCTTATCCTGAAGCTTATCCGCGACGGGAAGCTGGAGCTTCTTAACTCAATTGAATAAGGTGATACAGAAGACTAACGCAGCGAGGCTGCTCGATGCCGCCGGCATTCAGTACAAGCTTGTCCCCTACGAGGTGGACGAGGACCATCTGGAGGCATCGCATGTTGCCGAGCAGCTGGGAGAGGACATCGACACTGTGTTTAAGACGCTGGTGCTGCGAGGCGACCGCAGCGGGCTGTTTGTCTGCGTGATGCCCGGCTCGATGGAGGTGGATCTTAAAGTTGCGGCCCGGATTTCGGAAAATAAAAGCTGCGAAATGATTCATGTCAAAGAGCTTCTGCCGCTTACAGGGTACATCCGCGGCGGGTGCTCGCCTATCGGCATGAAAAAGCCTCTGCCTACTTTTATCCACGAAAGCGCCCTTCTGTACGACAGCATTTTCATCAGCGCCGGCCAAAGAGGCCTCCAGCTCCAAATCTCCCCCACCGACCTTATAAACTACATCGGCGCAGAGATTTATCCGCTGTAAGTTGCGGCCTTTGGCCTTGGCTTCGGCCTCGGCTTCGGCCTCGGGGCCTCGACCTCGACACACAAACGCCTGAGTATCAACAAGATGCTAAAATCAAGTGTGGCAAAAAGTCACACTTGATTTCAGGATTTCGCTGAGTGTCAGGGAGTTACGTATCGAGGGTGTTGGGAGAGAGAAAATGGTTGTTGGATTGAGCGGGGATTTGCCGAAATGCGGCTGTTTTTGCCAAAACTTGACGGCGTCAATGCCTTCTAGAATACATATCTTTGCAAAGTAAGTTTTAATATTTATTGAAATGAAGATTGCAAAAGTTTTAACCTCTATTCTGGCACTTTGCCTGGCTCTCTTTATGAGCTCGTCATGCACAAAGTCAAGCGGAGAAAGCGGTGTTTACGGTGTATCCTGCAACCAGGAGCTTGAAACGTATGAAGACAAAGCGCTTGTTGACCAAATGGCCAAAGCTGTCCGCGAAGCTGTCAATACAGACGGCCTTATCTACAGATCTTCCGCTCTGGACAAGAAAGCCATCGCCGCTGCCGACAAAGCCTTCGCCGCCTACTCCGATGTAGTTTCCAAGGAGTACACCATCACCCTGTTCTGGCGCGAAAACTCTGGACTTGGAGAAGGAGACCGTCCCAAGCAGACTATCAAGACCTACAAAACAAAAGCTTCAAAATAAAGAAAATCGGCAAAATCCTTGGACTATTAAGAACTACTCTATTGCCGCTCTCGACTAATCAAAGTCCTTCTCAGAGCCCAGACGTAGATTAGCTCTACCCCGATTGTTATCACCTCCTGGAGAATTATCCAGGGGGTTTTTTTGAAATCACATATGCCTCCATCATCATCTTGATTTGTTTTCATTGTCGTCAAGTATGGCTAGTATAACAAATACACACAATTTGCGCGGATTTGCGATAATGTCGCAGCTTTTGACCACGATTTTATCCTAATTTGCCGACATGCGCGCGCTTTTGCCAATAATTAATTAACGGAATACCATACTTAAAGCGTATTTTTGCAGCGAACAAATAAACCATGACTGGTCCTTCGTTAATATCTTTTCTGGTAATTGCGCTTACCCTGCTTGCAGTGTCCATTGTCTGCATACTTCTTATTTATAACACGCGCAAAGTCATAGACAAGAACAATGAGCTGACGCTCCGGATTCAGGAAAAGAATAGTGAGGCGACAAGTTCCCTTGAGAAGATACGCGAAGATTTGTCGGCAACGGATAATCCTGCCCGCATGACAGACGCCGAACTCCTGCGCTGGCTTGACGCGAAAATGGACCAGACGCTTCTATACACGGACCCGGATCTGGACGCCAAAAAGATTTCCGATGAATTCGGCATATCGCAGCGGCGCATTCTCCGGACCATGAAACTTGAAAACGCCCCCGGCTCAATCGCTGCATGGCTGGCCGAAAAACGCATCGCGCGTGCTTGCAAGCTGCTGTCGGCCCGACATGAAATCACCATCGAGGCCATTTCGCAGGAGGCGGGATTCCGCTCGCGCCGCACATTCCAGAACATGTTCAAGCAGCGCCTTGGCGTAACCCCGTCGGAATACAGGATTCAAGTGAAAAACATCAATAATCAATTATAGAACAATGAAAAAACTTATTGCATCGCTAGCCCTCTGCCTTATGGGTATCGGCCTGTTTGCCCAGACTTCGCTTAAGGAGGCCGTCGCCCCCGGCAACAAGGTTTATGTAGAAATCGTCAACGATGCCGAGCATCCCCTCCCGGCCGACGAAATCGAAGACCTTATCCGTGAATCCGCCGCCGCAGGGCAGTGGGAAGCCGTTTCCGACAAGGAAGACGCCTCGTTCGTCCTTTCCATCGTCGCCAAGAAAAAGATGGTTTTCAACAGCCCCCGCACCTGGCTTACTCCCTCCGTGCTCGATTTGGACGGAAAAGTCCTCTGGGAAGGAAAGACCTACAAGGCCGACGCCACCATGTTCAACGGCTTCCGCGCCACCAACTCGGCCATCTCCACAATGGTGAAGAA
The DNA here is from genome assembly GCA_017477465.1 of Bacteroidales bacterium. Taxonomy (GTDB): domain Bacteria; phylum Bacteroidota; class Bacteroidia; order Bacteroidales; family UBA932; genus Cryptobacteroides. The sequence goes on along the minus strand of JAFUVU010000003.1, from coordinate 2,807 downwards.
GGGCTTCACAGGCGACCTGTTCAAAAAAGCCGAGCGCTAAGCTGATTAGCTGCGGAGATTTTTCATTTCGGCGGTGGCGGTGAAGAAGACGTCGCTCGACGAGTTGAGGGCGGTTTCCACCGAGTCTTGCACAACGCCGATGATAAAGCCGACGGCAACGGCCTGCATGGCGATATCGGCCGAAATGCCGAAGAAGGAGCAGGCCATTGGCACCAGCAGGAGCGAGCCGCCGGCGACACCGGACGCTCCACATGCGCCAAGGGTGGCCACGAAGCTAAGAAGCAGCGCGGCGCCGAAACTTACCTCAATACCTAAAGTATGAGCCACTGAGAGCGACAGGACAGTTATTGTCACTGCCGCTCCGCTCATATTTATGGTGGCCCCCAGCGGAATGCTCACCGAATAGAACTCCTTGTCAAGGCCGAGTTTTTTGCAAAGGGCCATGTTCACCGGAATATTTGCGGCCGATGAGCGCGTGAAAAAGGCGTTGATGCCGCTTTCCTTGAAGCACTGCCACAGCAGCGGATAGGGATTCCTCCGAAGAAGCAGGAAGTGGATGAGCGGGTTGACCACCGCCCATGTGAAAAGCATGCTTCCGACAAGCACCAGGAGCAGTTTTCCGTAGGTGGTGAATATCTCAAGGCCGGCCTCGGAGACCGACGAAAACACCAGTCCCAGGATGCCGAAGGGGGCGAACTGGATCACCCAGGTCACCGTGAGGGAGAGGACATCGGCAAAATCGCTTATCACTTTGATGGTAGTCTCGCCGGCCTTCACTTTCATAGCCAGGCCGATGACGATCGACCAGAAAAGTATGCCGATATAGTTCGCCGTGGACACCGCCATGAGCGGATTGAAGACCATGTTGCTGAGGAGGGTGTTGAAGACATCGGCCAGCGTTCCGGGAGCTGCGGCAGCTTCGGGCATGTCTTTTAGCTCCATCGGCACGGGGAAAAGGTAAGAGGCGGACACGGCAACAAGCGCGGCCGAAAAAGTGGCGCCGATGTACAGGAGGATGACGGTTCTGAACCGGGGCCCGAGGCCTTTGCCGGCCTTGGCAATTGACGACATCACAAGCAGCGCCACAAGGACGGGGGCAAGCGCCTTGAGGGCACTTACGAACACTGTTCCGAAGATGCCGATGGCGCTCACGCCCGGGATCAGAAGCCCCAAGGCTGCGCCTATAATTACGCCTCCCAATATTCTAAGCACCAGGGAGGTCGATGTCCACCACTTAAAGAGTTTTTTCATAGCTGCAAATATACAATAATTATCAAAGATGCTATGGTTCTACTGCGGGCTGCGCCCAACCTCGACACACAAACGCCTGAGTATCAGCCAGATGCTGAAATCAAGTGTGACTTTTTGCCACACTTGATTTTCACAAGTCGCTGAGTATCAGGGAGTTGCTTGTCGAGGTTATTGCTGCTGCAGGAGGGTTAGGCCGCTGCGCTCGCCGGCGACGTAGCGGGCTTCGTGCGTGGAGCCGGCCCGGCGGAAGCGGTCCAGGTAGAGAGGGTGTCCTTGCTGGAACTGGAGGCAGGAGAAGCTGTCGCCGGGCTGCAGGGACGAATTCTCCGACGAAACGACCTCGAAACGGTTCTCGCCCAGGTATTTAACTATGATGCGACGGTCCGGCAGCCAGCCGAGCAGAAGCTCAGCCCCGGGAGCAAGGGATGAAGTAACGATTCCATCGGCAGCGAACTCTTCCGACTCGCGGGGCGTTTCGGCCTTGAGGCGGCTCCTGAAATCGGCCCAGGAAGCGGTGCCTGAAATCGGCCCAGGAGGCGTGCCGACAAGGTAAAGAAAGAGTCCATGAAATAGTTTGATGAGGTGTAGGCGGAATTATTTCCTTTGATTATCTTTGGCAAAAAATGATTTGAGGCTATGGAAAAGAAGGAAATGATTGCTATCCGCCAGGAACCTATCGCAAATTGCGATAGGCTTAGCGGGGGTGAGGTTGAAAACCGTATTTTTACAGTTCGCGGAGAACAAGTCATTTTAGATAGTGACATTGCAATGCTGTATGGCACTGTCACTAAACGATTAAATAGCAGGTTCAGCGTAATATCAATAGGTTTCCAACTACGTTCATGTTCCAGCTTACCAAGGAGGGAGTTTGAATATTTGCGGTCGCAAAATGCGGTCACAAATTTGAACAAACGTCGCTCCTTACCCTATGCCTTCACCGAGCATGGCGTTATCATGGCTGCCGCAATACTGAAGAGTGAAATTGCAGCTAAGGCAAGCGTAAAGGTTGTTGAAGCATTTGTGGCAATGAGGAGATTCCTCTTGCGGATAAACATACCCCAAATATAGCGATTTTTGGGGCTTGCGTCACCCGCGTCACCGAGCCTAATTTTAGAGCGCCTGATTATCAGTTAGTTACAAAAGAAGCTTGAGGAGGGTGTCAAAGTCAGGAAATGATTTATTGCACTTTAAGCAATTAGATGGCAAGGGGTAACCCTGTGAGGGCTTTTGCAAAAATCACTACTATTCTTATTCTGGTGCAACTTTTTGATGTAAAAAATGCACCAGATTTTAGTGGGTCTGGTTCCCTTGAACTATCAAAACAAATTCAGCAAATGTTATAATCTTTGTCCCTAGGTGATTTTTGAGAACAAGTAAGTCCTGGTCACCTGTCACAAGATAATCTGCCGGGATGCTTTCAGCCATTGACAGAAGATATAAGTCCTTTATATCACGGATTGCAGACTCTGCATCTGCATATCCATTGATGATTCTGCATTTGGCATGTATGAGTTCAAACAGATTGACAATTGCCTGTAACCCTATTTTACCAAGGA
>JAFUVU010000067.1 GCA_017477465.1 Bacteroidales bacterium | reverse complement strand
TGAACACAACCGCATTGCAGACGTCAAGGCCTGGGAACGCAAAACGCTCCCGGAGAACCTTGCCGCCAAACGAGTGCGGATATTGAGCCAAGCTAGCTGACATCATACAATCAAAAATGAATCACAACTTAACACCCTAACTATAATACGAAGGGGGTACCTCCTGAGACCTTTATGCGGCATGATTCGCTGGAGTCGTGTATAGATGCCTATTTAAGCCAACAGTAAATATGGGTAAGACAAAGTTTTTTGACATTTTCTGTTCTTTTGAAAAAGCTCCGATGGATGAGTTTCTGAAAACAGTTTTCAATGGGATCTCATCAGAAAGGAGAAAGCAACTTGTACTGGAAGATGTATCTTATCATCGGTTGAATGCAGATATTGTAACGCTAGAAGCGTGGATGTGTGTGGCGCCGATAGAATCTAATCAGTGGATCTGGGTGCGGGTGGAAAAGAACACAGCCACCGAGACTATCCAAGAAACCTTTTTTACTAAGGACAACTACCGAAAAGAGGCTCTGCCATCGTTGCAGGCGTGTATAGACTATTATATGGAGGACAAAAAATGAACAAATTACCAAAGTACAGATTTCCAAGTCTATCGTTACTGAAGAATTACGAAGACCAGCGGTTTAGTATGACCGTCGAAGAACATCTTCGGAAAGTGAAGTGCATTAGAGAGGTGATGACGGCGAATGGCGTCAATATCAAAGAAGACATCCGTGCTTATTTCGGCCCAGCTGTATCAGATTATCATGTAGAGCCTGCACCAGGAACCCGAGCTTCAAAAATTCGCGATTTGGCGGATGATATTGCTGCTTCCATCGGCGCTACCAGTGTCCGCGCATCAACCTGCCAAGATTACGTAGCAATTGAAATCCCAAATGTCCATCGCTCAATTGTACCCCTAAAGGGCCTTCTGGATAGCAAAACCTTTCGTGATAGTGGGGCCGAACTCCCTCTGGCCATAGGTTATACCAAAGTTCATGAAACAAAGGTTATCGACCTTATGGACGCTCCTCACATTCTAGTTGCCGGGGCTACGAAACAAGGGAAATCCGTTTGTCTCCAGACAATGGTTGCATCCCTTCTGTTTAGTAAACGACCGGAAGAAGTGAAGTTCGTCTTTATTGACCCCAAGATGGTCGATTTTCCCGAATACGGGGCGTTGCTCAACCATTATCTATGCGTGTTGCCTAATGCTTCAAACGAAGAAGAGGAGCGTAGTTCGGCAGTCGTTACAACAGCACAGGACGCAGCTAATGTCCTCGGAGGGCTTTGTGCAGAAATGGAGGGGAGGTTTAATACACTCATGCAAGCCAAAGTGAGCAATGTTCGCGAATATAACCGGCAGGCGGAGAGCAAGCTCCCGTACATCGTATGCTTTATCGACGAATATGCTGATTTGACCGTGACTTTTAGGGCGAAAAAAGAAGCGAAGGAGCTTGCAAAGCGGATTACGGCATCTATTATTCGTCTTGCCCAGAAAGGCCGAGCCGCAGGGATTCATTTGATTCTTGCCACTCAAAGGCCGTCCCGAGACATCATTACAGGCCTTATCAAAGCCAATTTCCCCACAAGAATTGCCTTCCGGACCAGCTCCATGATAGATTCGACAACCATTCTGGATATGCCTGGGGCAGAGAAGCTTATCGGCAAGGGAGATATGCTTTTGAGCCAGGGAATGAGCCTTGAGCGGATACAGGGAGGTTATATCAGCAAGGAGGAGATGTCGGCGATTGTTGAGTATATCGGCGCACAGAAAGGGCATCAGAAATCATTCAGCAGCCCGCATTACCTGCCAATGCCAAGAGAAGACGAAATAAGAATTGACTCAACAGTCCCAATGCGGGATGAACAATTTGTCAAAGCGGCGGAGTTTGTAGTATCGCATCAGCGAGCTTCTATTTCAGACCTTCAGAAGCATTTGTATATTGGCTATGCAAAAGCCGGACGGTTGATAGACCAACTTGAAGCGGCCGGAATAATTGGACCGGAAACGCCCCGCAAGGTTCTTGTGGCCGACGAGGAGTTGGAAGCCTATTTGAGAAATCTTCAAGCAAAGGGTTGACCGTGGCCAACCCTTTGTTTCATCCTAAGACTTCCCAATCGAAGTCCGCTTGCTGGCAATTGGCTTTCTGGTAATCAAAGCCATAGATGCGCATATAGACTTCTTTCAATTCCTTCGCGCCATTATTGAAGGGCGAATTCATATGCTGCTGCGTGGTTACGACCACCGTCATGTCCGGCGTCAAGACCAGGCCGTTGGCGCGTTTGATGCGCTTTGGGGTTACTCTAAATACTTTTGCCATAGCTATAATTCAGACAGTTTGTATACTCCGGAGAAGAGCACTTCAATAATCGGACTATCGGTCTTTGCCCCAGACCAATAGCCCTTTCCATATTCTGCAAATTCCTCAAAGGTGCAGTTTGTAGGAACATTATCCAGCCAGGCCATATCGTATGACTCCAGCCTGCGCGTCTCTATCAGTTCAACTTTGCACGGAATGAGCATCTCGAAAGGATGGTGACTACTTTTGAAGTCTGTGAGATTCTGCTCTTCATCGAACAGAAAGACACTTGAGAAACGTGAGAGTTTTTCCGGGAAAAAGTTCTTCCTGTAGACCTCCCACAAGTATTCCCATACGAAAGGAAGATCATCGTATGTGAAACCGAGGTCACTTTCTATCAGATGGGTGCATGCCTTGGACAAGGTAATCTTATTATTGACCCAGACAGGCAGCATCGCATTAAGTGCAGGAACCAGGTCGATAGTCCTTTTCATCCTTGGCGGTAGAGCAGCCACGTCGGTATCTATGTCGATGCCAATTGGCTCATAATCCACATCAACCAGGCGGTAGTAGTTTGTATTCATGTCCATTGTGTTTGTTGCAAATAAAATGTGTCGTCCTGCCAAAGTCCAGCATTTATTCATAGAGTTTGGCAGCTGCCTTTATTCTTCTAGCGATGGAGTCCACCAGTTCCTTGGGAGCAAGGACCTTGATACCTTCGCCGAAACTTAGGATGTCACGTTCCAGCTCGGGATTGAGAATCACGTCCATCTGGAAAATGGTGTTGCCCTCCTGATCCACTTCTACAACCATTTGACTCTTATAGAAAGGTTTCGTGCGTATGTATGGTGCCTCTTTGGCGTTTGCCCATATTCGTACTGGCTTTGGCTTCATAGTCCTGTCTTTGGTCACGCCAATAGCATCATTAAACCATGTCTCAGGATTAAATTTATCCATCGGGATGAACTCTACGTCCGGTGCAGGAGAAATGCTCTGAATTCGGTCGAGGGCAAGATTGAACACATCCATTCCTGCTCTCCTCCGACCAAACACAAACCACCTGTTGCGAAACTCCTTTAAGACATAGGGCGAAAACGTGAAATCCTGTGGTGCTGGATTCTTGAAGCTCTGATAAATAATCCGGACGGGCTGTTGTTTGGTAATGGCATTGTACAGGGTCGGAATGTGATGCAGTCCAATCAAGGCATCGTTCTTCTCGAAATAGATGACAGGCTTCTTTTCGTGTCTTACCGCTGACACATGGTCTTCCAGCCGGCCGATTATGTCTTCCATACCGGCAAAGGCGGAGAAGCCGCTCAGCTGTTTGAGCACGTTCACGGCATCTGCCATCATGGCGGTGTCCTGCTCCGTCAGGGGAACGTTGGTGATGCTGTATTCTGGATCTGAGTAAGTATAGTACTTATTCTCTTTCACCACGATGGGCGCATTGTAGCCCAACTTGTCGGAGCGCATCATCTGGATATCGGCCTGCACGGTGCGCCGGGACACGTTTTCATCGCGCCCCTCGAACTCGCTAAGGGCGTCGGAGCAGGCGTCGATGAGGTCCTCCAGCGTCCAATTGCGGTAGCGGTTGCGCAAGCAGTTATCGATGGTTTTATAGCGAATTAGGGCGTTTTTGGATACGGGCATGTGGTCAAATTTTTACAAAAATAATGAAATTTTCCGATACTACGCAGAAAGTCTGCGCACTTACCCTTTTTCTTTGCACTCAAATTAAAACATTAACGCCATGTACGAAATTGAACTGAACAATGTGCCCGTGAAGATTTGGGCCAAGGGTGTGGACCCCCACGCCATGAAGGAGATTATGAATCTTTCCACGCTTCCGTTCGTATTCCATCATCTGGCGTTCATGCCGGATGTGCACGGGGGTAAAGGTATGCCGATTGGCGGCGTACTGGCCACCCACGGCGTGGTAATCCCCAATGCGGTCGGCGTAGACATCGGATGCGGAATGTGCGCGGTAAAGACCTCCCTGCGCGTGGAGGATATCCCGAGCGAAGTGCTCCGCAAGCAGATTCTGCGCGGCATCCGGAAACATATTCCACTCGGCTTCGACCACCACAAGACCGCCCAGGATGAGGCCTTTATGCCCCAGGGCTTCGACATCGACAAACTGACGGTGGTAAAGCGCCAGTATGTATCTGCCACCAAGCAGGTGGGGACGCTGGGAGGCGGAAACCACTTCATGGAGCTTCAGAAGGACACGGAGGGACAGTTGTGGATTATGATTCACTCCGGCTCCCGCAACCTGGGCGCGCAGGTAGGCGCATACTATAATGAGAAAGCGAAGGTGCAGAACAAACGCTGGTTCTCCACAGTGAACCCGGACATTGACATGGCCTTCCTGCCCATGCAGTCCGACGAGGCGCACGCCTACTGGGACGAGATGAACTACTGCGTGGAGTTCGCGCTCTGCAACCGCCGCCTGATGATGCAGCGCATCTGCGAGGTAATCGGGGACGTTTATCCCGACGCTCAGTTCGAGCCTATGATTAACATTGCCCACAACTACGCCTGCTGGGAGAATCACTTCGACGAGAACGTGATTGTCCACCGCAAGGGTGCGACTCGGGCTCGCCTCGGCGAAACCGGCATTATCCCCGGCTCCCAGGGCACTAAGTCCTACATTGTAGAAGGCCTCGGCAATCCAGATTCCTTCCAGTCCTGTTCCCACGGCGCCGGACGACTGATGTCCCGCACGGAGGCGGTACGCAGCCTGTCCCTGGAGGATGAGGTGGCCAAGCTGGAGGCGCAAGGAATCGTCCACGCCATACGCGGTCAGAAGGATCTGGAGGAGGCAGCTGGCGCCTACAAGAACATCGATGAGGTCATGGCCAACCAGACTGATCTCGTAAAGATTGTAACGGAGTTTGCTCCGGTCGCAGTTATCAAAGGCACCTAACGGTTGGGCCGCATCGGGCAGCCCATCCGGCCGCGGGACCGGTAATCGGGCCGGTCCCTTTCATATAAGCCTTGGTCGTCTAGCGGTAGGACGTTTCATATTGGATGGGAAAAGACCCCAGTTCGACTTTGGGCCAGGGTTCAAAGCTACCCCTCAAGGTGTGCGTTGGCAGGATGTAAAGATTTTTCGAAGTTTTTTCATCCTGCCACTTTTTGGCAATTATTATGCGTATCTTTGCAAGCAGAAAACATGATATAAGAGTTACCTGGGCTGCCGCAGGGATGTGCCAGCCCTTTTGAAAGACAACAAAAGAACACGAGATATGGCAAAGAACTATTTCAACAGGTACGTTTGGCTGATAGACACTATCAACCGGCACGGACACATCACCAGGGCGGAGCTCAGTGACCTCTGGGAGAATTCACCGCTCAATGAGACCGGCGAAGAGCTCTATGAACGCACATTCCACAATCATCGCCAGGCCATTGAAGACACTTTCGGCATCGAGATCAAGTGCGACCGATCGTTAGGCTACTACATCGCCAACAGCGAGGATCTGGAGGGCGACGGCATCCGGCAATGGCTGCTGGAGTCGCTCTCAATGAGCAATATACTCAAAGAAAGCGCCGACATGCGGGACAAGATTCTTTTCGAGAAGATTCCTTCCAGCCGCCGCTGGCTGCCCATCATCGTAAACGCAATGCGCGACGGTAAAGCCATTGAACTTACATACCAGAGCTTCAGCAGAAATGAACCGACAACATTCATCGTCCACCCGTACTGCCTGAAACTGTTCAAGCAGCGCTGGTACATGCTGGGCAAGAGCGAGGATTACGACACGCCTCGCATCTACGCTCTTGACGAGCGCATGAAGAACGCCGAGCAGACCAAAAAGAAGTTGAAGGTCCCGGCCAAATTCAACGCGGAGGAATTCTTCTCCGGCTATTTTGGCATCATCGTCGGTGACAACTGCAAGCCAACCACAGTAGAACTGAAGGTGGATGAAGACCAGGTCAAGTACTTCGAGTCCCTACCACTCCATCATACTCAAACCCCGGTTGAGACCACGGATGAATATACTATTTACCAGTATCACCTTGTGCCTACCTTCGACTTCCGTCAGGAAGTGCTTCGCCACGGCCCCTCCGTTGAAGTCCTGACACCGGAATGGTTCCGCGACGAAGTGGCCGAGGATGTCCGCGAAATGATGAAGCGCTATGAGTAAGGTCTATTTTGCCGGTTCCATCCGTGGCGGACGGGCCGATGCTGAACTCTACCGGCAGATGATCGAACACATCCAGAAGACTGATGTGGTACTCACGGAGCACGTGGGGAATCTGACGCTCAGCAAGACGGAGGGGTTGCCTAACCGCGACGTGGCCATATACGAGCAAGATACGGCTTGGCTACGGGAGTCGGAGCTCGTGATTGCCGAATGCACCACGCCGTCACTAGGTGTCGGCTATGAGCTGGCGTATGCCGAGAAGTTCGGAAAGCCGGTTCATATCTTCTACAACAAGCGCCGGGCGAACCTATCGGCTATGCTTTCCGGTGACAAGGCCTTCCATGTTCATCCCTACACGGATGCGAACGAGGTTTTCCCTCTGATTGATAAGATTCTTGGCAATGACTGATTTTGCAGCGATTGATTTCGAGACCGCCAACGAGCAGCGCAGCAGCGTATGCAGTGTGGGCATAGTGATTGTCCGTGGAGGAGAGATCGTGGACCGTTTCTACAGCCTGATCCATCCGGAACCCGAATACTACCAATGGTTCTGTCAGCAGGTCCACGGCCTGTCGGAAGAGGACACGGAAGATGCTCCGGTGTTCCCGTATGTTTGGGAAAAGATAGCTCCGAAGATTGAAGGTCTACCGCTCGTGGCGCATAACAGTCCCTTTGATGAAGGCTGCCTCAAGGAGGTCTTCAGGGTGTATCAGATGGACTATCCTGACTACAAGTTCTACGACACCCTGGCTGTGTCGCGCCGCGTTTACGGCTGCAGCCTGCCCAACCATCAGCTCCAGACTGTAGCAGCCGCCTGCGGGTATGACTTGACGCGACATCACCACGCCCTGGCAGATGCCGAAGCGTGTGCGCATATTGCGATGAAACTACTTTAATCTAGAACTCCGTTTTTCCGCCGTCTTCTTTCATCTCGTCGTACTTGGCACGATTGAGGCGGAACAGATTACCGATGCGACCGGGACGTCCTTTGCGAACGCGGGGAGGTTCCGGCGCTTCCATTATAGGCTCAGCCATAGGCGCACAGGCGCAGAAGTCCATGTCAGCCATCATCATCGGGGCTGGGGCAGCACAACTCTTCTCCAGCATTTCCGGCTCCGCCAGCTCGGGAGCATCGGCTTCTTCCAGAATGCCTGAGGCCATGATTTTGCGCTGGAAGTTACGTCGGTCGAACTTGACGCCAAGGATGGCTTCGTAAAGGCGCTGAAGGTCGGGGATAGTGAAGGTATCGTCCAGCAAGTCGAAGCCGATTGGCTCGAAGTGGATATCCCGACGTAGACGCTCCATTGCGGCATCAAAGATCTTGTTATGATCGAAGGCCAAATCTGGAAGAGAGTCTATGGGGAACCAGGCCGCTTCATCGGCATCGTCGCCGCCTATCACTTCGGAAGGCTTGACAAGGGCATAATACGCAATGGTGATTACGCGTTCGCGCGGGTCTCTGTCGGGGTCGGAAAAAACGCCCAACTCACCAATGGCGGCTGCTTCAAGGCCGGTTTCCTCGCGAAGCTCACGAAGGGCGCCGTCTCTGGCCGTTTCATTGAGTTGCAGGAAACCGCCGGGGAAGGCCCAACTGCCTCTATAAGGCTCGCCACCACGTCTCACTAATAAGACTTTCAGTTGCCTGTCCTCGTATGTGAAGATGACACAGTCCGTAGTTACGGCCATGTGCTCATAGCGGTATTGATACGGGAATTCCGCACCGGGAACGTATGTGAAATTCTTTCCCATTGCGTTGCAAAGATAGGGCTTTTCAGGCTATTTGCAAAATTTTGTGTCAATTTGACGCGAAAAATTTGGAAGTGTCGGATTATTGTTATACTTTTGCGTCACAATGACACAATTAACAATTTAAACGCGACGCATTATGGAAAAGAAGATTGAAAAGACCAAGGTTTACAACGTGATTATCATGGACCGCAGTGGTTCCATGTGGGATATCCAGAAGCCCGCCATAATGGGCTACAACGAGGTGCTGGGGGGCGTAAAGGCTGCAGCAAATAAGTTCTCCGACACGCAGGAGCAGTTCTTTACGTTGGTCCTCTTTGACAGTGCGTCCATTGACGAAGTGTACTGGAATGCGCCGGCTGCCGATGCCGCCATCTTAACGGAGGAGACATACGTGCCCGGCGCTTGCACGCCGCTCTACGATGCGATGGGGCGTACGCTTACCAAGTTGGACAAAGAACTGAAGGGCGACACCAACCACTCCGTCGTTGTGACCATCATCACCGACGGATACGAGAACGACTCTCACGAATACAACCTGGCTGCCATCAAAAAGATGATTGAGCACCTGAAGAAGCAGGGCTGGTCCTTTGCCTACATGGGCACTGACCATGACGTGGAGGGCGTGACCGTGAGCCTGTCCATCACCAACGTCATCAAGTTCGAGAAGACGGCCGAAGAAACCGCTAAAACTTTCAAGCGCGAAAGACGCGCGCGGGAGCGATATTTGAAGGAAGTGGAGGAGTTCAACCTGGCCGACCCTTGTGTGACGTATGAGGCACGCGTAGCATTCAACACCAAGCTGGCCGACAAGTATTACGAAGAAGAAAAGGAGGACTAATCTATGCTGGGAGCAATTATCGGGGATATCGCAGGCTCGGCCTACGAGTTTGACAACACGAGGGAATATCACTGCTAGCTTTTCCCGAAAGGATGTGACTTAACCGATGACTCGGTGATGACGATGGCCGTCGCCTCATGGCTGCTGAAAGACCCGGAGCACACGCACAAGGTGCTGGAAGAAGAGATGGTCCGCTATGCGAATGCCTATCCCAACCCCAAGGGCGGCTACGGCGGAGGATTCAGCACTTGGCTCTTCGGCCCGGAGGAGCGCAAGCCGTACAATTCCTGGGGAAATGGATCGGCTATGCGCGTGAGCCCCGTCGGCTGGTTTTTCGACACGCTGGAGGAGACCGAACGGGTGGCCGAAATCTCGGCCTCCATTACGCACAACCATCCCGAGGGCATCAAAGGTGCCCAGGCTACTGCCGCGGCTATCTACCTGGCGAGAACCGGGAAATCAAAAGAGGAAATACGGGACTATATCGAGAGGCGTTTCGGGTATGACCTGCATAAGACATACGCCTACTGGTACAAGCGATACGACTGGGACGAAAGCTGCCAGGGAACCGTTCCGCAGGCAATCATCTGCTTCCTGGAGTCCGAAGATTACGAAGACGCCATCCGCAAGGCCATTGCACTGGGCGGAGACTCCGATACGCTTGCTTGCATCACCGGCGGCATTGCCGAGGCCTATCACCAGCTGATTCTCTCTGAAATGGCCAACGAAGCACTGAGCCGACTTCCGGAGTCCATGAAAGATACGCTTAAGGCATTCGGGGAGACCTCGCACTATGACTGCCGGATTGCGCATGTAGATTGAAAATCCGCTTGCCCAATTCCGACAAAAGAAGTATATTTGCAATATCCCCATGAGGGGAGGTTCAGATGCGTTCACTTATCGTTTCTGCGTCCGTTTTTGAGCCAATCATTCAGAGCCGAATGGGCATTCCAGGGCATTTTGAGGCATTTTAGGCCCGAATAACCAGACGCAAAACCAGACGCAAAACTTGAAAATCGCCCGTATACGCCGCCAGTGGCATGCTACTCGATTTTTGGAACGAGGAAGAATATTGATTTTGATAATCAAATAGTTAGCTGTTTTTGAGCCCACTTTTAAGGTAGTGGGCTTTTTTTGTCACACCTGCCGTTATTACAGACTCTTTGACAAGGCCGATATTAATTTCTCTTTTTCTCCAGAACCGTCGGTGCTGAGTCGAAGCAAAGGTAAGCCGATAGCCGAAAGTACTGCATCTTTTAAAAGATCTCGCCGACTTTGAACAGTTCCACTTTTATGGTACTGCGTACCGTCTACTTCTATCGCGAATTTCGCCTTATGCGAAACGGTGTCATAGATTAAGAAATCAAGGTGGGTCCAAGAGTGAGATGCATAAGTCCGCTGCTCATCCGTCAATTCAGATGTCGGCGTAATTAAATACCTGAGTGGATAATGCATCAAAACACCAAGATGTCCATTGCCTTTCTCCTTGAACACATCTTGAATAGCCCAATAAGCCAGGTTTTCTGAATTAAACTCAGAGACTCTTTTGTGAGTATCATAGAAATGGATTAACTCTTTAGTGTTTTCTTCATACAATAAGTCAAAGATAGAAGAAATCTGACTTTGCTGTACTCCTCCCTGATAATACTCAATGTAATCGATCAGGTTTTGAATATTTGAGTCCGGTTGCTCTTCCGCTGAAACAACAAGTGTAAACTGCTTCTTTGCCCGGGAAACTGCGACATTGATCAGGTGAGGGTCATCGGTGAATTCGCTTGCCTGATTATCAACTGTAGATAGGATAATGGCATCATTCTCCCGTCCTTGGAACTTATGAACGGTGGCAACGACATAATTGTCTCCACGTGATTCCAGTGATTTCTTTATTGCTTCCACTTGATCATTATAGGGCGCAATGATTCCGATATCTTTGAATTCTCCCTCTATTGATGGAATGATTTCTTGAACAATGGCATTATATTAGCCGCAAATTTAACCGAGCACAAAATAAGACAAGTAAAAAGCTTAACTTTGTGTTCGTATGGCAAACGGAAGAAAATCAGCAAAGTTCAAGAGCACAGCGGTGCTGGAACTATTGCGTGGCGAGTCAGCAGAG
>JAFUVU010000066.1 GCA_017477465.1 Bacteroidales bacterium | reverse complement strand
GGACATTTTCTGTTCTTCCATCAACTTGAGGACAAGGTCCTTGACCAGTTCCTCAATCATAAAGGATTCCTGGCTCATACTCTCTTAAGATATTTGAGGGAACGCTCTGTGGCAAAGAAATACTGATAGGTGATGCCTTGCTTGTATTTTAGCTCTTCCAAGAATGCGTCGATTGTAATAATGCCAGCAAGAAGGCGACGAATCTGGAACCCAACATCGTCATTGGCGATTGGACCATGTACTATGTCGTAGTTATGAATTTGTGTACGAGTTCCGTTAGCACGGTTTGCCAGAATGAAGTCGGCCCATTCCTTCGAATAGAATTGGAAATCTTTTAGCACGAGGCTGTCTTTCTTGGCCGATGCCTCATCGTATTCAAAAACAGACACAACAGGGTCTCCGCCATACAGCCGTACCCTACGGCTCGCCATTCGCTCTGCCTGGTCTTTGCTTGCAGTGAGATAAAATCCAACCCCGAAGTCCTTGCCGACCTCGGATCTGTTTAAGTCAATTTCATTGACCTCAACATTGGAGCCGTGATACAGTATCATGCCAACGCCCCTCCATTGTTCCTGCAATAATGGGCGACATCTGCCACTACGTCCTCAAAAGACAGCGTGTGCTCAACATCATAGAATTCCTGAAGGAAGTCTATGCCTTTGTAACGGGCAAGATAACGATAGGCCTGCGGATTGGACAAGCCGAATCGCTCAGCGAAATCACTGATAACAGCCACGATATATGACACTTGTCTGTCCATACATTGCAAAGTTACGAAAACTTTTTTTATTTGCACATGAATGCTGTTATCTGTTTGTGCCGAAATAACAATACCGGCTTTCAGATTGCAACTCAGCCGATAAGCAATCCACGGCCCGGGAGAAGCCCCTTCCATTCTGCTGCTTTTAAGTGAGACAATATTGTCGAAGTCTTTGGAAAAATCACCATATTTGTGTGTCTATGGTACAATTCTGTCATACCATCGTCACCCGTTACTCCTCCACTGGGGGGTAATCCGCTAAGACTCAATCCCCTAATACGTAATTCATGCGCGTTATCCATCTGGATGGGGCGCTATAACAGCATGTCCTTATGAAAAAGATTATTGCCCTTGCAGCTTTGATTGCTCTGTTTATCTGGGCCGAGGTCTGTTTCTTTGCGTTCGTCTGGTGCGGCTTGACACGCTGCGCCTTTTCATCCCAGGATTTCATCTTGACACTGTATCCGGTAGTAGAAAGAATCCGGGCGCCATTGACGACGGCGGAGATCCTGATGGGGTGTTCCTTCGTGAGTTTGCTTTCGCGTTTATCCAGATAATACTTGACTCAATAGTTCATTAGTTTTATAGATTTTACGCCACATGTCGATGATATCGCGATTTTATACATCTTCAAAATTGCGGAAATCTACGGACTGAAAGTCCGCATCACCGCGACACCAAAAAACAAGGCCGCGCAGCTCGCGTGACCTCAATCGCTGATAGTGAAGCCCTTGCTGCCGAAGTAGCCCACGCTGCGCGAGGCTGGACTACTCACTGCCTGATGGAGCCACTTTCTTCCAAGATATCCGCGTGCCGATACAGGTCCATTCGCAGGGCAGGGTTTCGTCATATTTGCACCCGCGTACGTCAAAAACCCGCGGAAAAGAAGCACCTAAAGTTTCTCTTCCACCCAGGCAAGATTGAAACGATAGTGTACGCGGCTGGACAGTAGGTGAATCATGCCGTCGGGGCTTTGCGTGCAGGCGAGATAGCCTTTGGGTTCGGCGTGAGTGGCATCGAGGGTGAAGGTGCCGGTCCATGCGCCGCCATCCAGCGTGCGCGTTTTGCCGTCGGTAAGAAGTTTCTTCACCGGCCAGGTTTCGCCTTCATCATAGCTGAGGGCCACAAAAAGGCCGCTTTCGGCAAAAGAGCACAGCATAATGGGGCCTTCGCGCAAACGCTTCAATACCAGCCTCTGTCCGCTGCCGATGGGAGGAAATTCGCTGGCCTTGTATTCCCAGGTGTATCCCCCATCCCCGGAAATGCTGCAGGGCATATACCCGTCTATGGAATTGCCGCGACCGAGGGCCATCAGGCGGCCATCGGCAAGTTCTACCAAACCGGCGTGAATGCCGGCTATGGTACCACCGGAATCCGTCCAAGTGAGGCCGCCGTCTTTGGATACATGCAGCGATGTTCCATCCTCCCCGCCTGGGCCGGCGTCACAGCATAAGTAAATGGTTCCGTCGTGGCCGATGACAGGGCCCGCCACTACCTGATGCCGCACGTCATGCCCGGGCTCAATGTAGGTCAAATTATCCCAAGGACCGTACGCACGGCCTGTTCTGCGCCGACGCATCGCGAGGGCAAGGTCCTTCCATTCCCCGGCATCGCCAACACCTTGAAAATGCAGAAGACTGCCGTCGGGCATCGTCAGGAGTGCGCTTCCTGTCATATTCCGGTCCGGCACTTTGCAAAAAAGACGTGCCGGCGTCCAATCGCCGTCCTTGAATACAGAATAGAGCACAACCATTTCCCTGCCGGCTTCCGCATCTGTGGAAAACCAGACAGCCAGGAGTTCCCCGCCAAGGGTCCACGTAACTGCCGGCTGATGGTTATGGGCATAAAAGGGCACCCAGGGAACACCGGGCTCCTTTACATAAGGTAAAGGCTCCCCAAAAAACGGCGCGTCGGGCATGCTCCCCCACTCTCCTTTGGCCCCGTCATAACTGAACATCGGCCAAGGGTCCTCTTTCGGCTGCAGGTCACTTTCCACGATGCGGAAGCCCAGCAAGACGGACCTGTCCTGCGGAATGGAGCCGCTTCTGTTAGCGCTCCTGAGATACCTGACAGGCGTATTGTGACTTCCGCCGCGGACTGCCCGATACTGCCAGTCCAGCTCGTCAAAGCACCATTCCTCTACATTGCCATGCATGCCATAAAGCCCCCAGGCATTGGGCGGAAACTGCGCCACCCGGAGTGATACAGGCACCTTGTCCCGAGTATTCTCCTGAACCTTCCATTGCTCCTGAGGGAAAGTGTCTCCGGTGTTGTAAGCCGTTGTCGTACCCGCACGGCAGGCATATTCCCACTCGGCCTCCGTAGGCAGACGGAAATGCCGTCCGGTACGTGCCGACAGCCATTTGCAATAGGCATCGGCCTCTTCCCAGGAGACCATTATCACAGATTCGTCGTCCTCTTTGGAGAAGCCCTTGAAGCCGCGGAAACGCTTGTGCGAAGGGTCGAAGGCCTCGAACTGCGCGTTGGTGATCTCAGTCGCGCTCATCCGGAACGACGGAAGTTCGACTTCCCTGGCGGGAGCCTCGTCCATGTCTTCCATGGGAGGGTTCTGCGTACCCATTACAAAAGAGCCGGCAGGGATATCCACCATGGGTGGAACCTGTGTGCAGGAAGTCAGAAAGAGGAGTAGGGCAAGGTGTTTCATTATTGCAAAAGTAGCGAAAACGGAATGCATTTGCAAGGAAACAGAATGCCGGAACTTTTGTACCCGCCGATAGTAAGGTAAAAAAAATAATGCTAACTTAGTGGCTGTTTTTTTCAAACTGTATGTAAATGAACTTAATAGGTCTTTTCAAAAACATCCGCCCCTTCGTCAAGCCATATCGCTGGCTGGTGCTGATTACCCTTGTGCTCACCCTCGTGGGCTCACTGATGCAACAGGTGAACGCAATAGTACTGGACCGCACGGTGGATGCCATCAACGCCCTCATCGGCACGGATTTCACATGGGCGCAGGCAGCGAGGATTCTGACGATAATCTCGGTTGTCCTGCTGGGCAAGGAAATCATGTCGGCCATAATCACTTTTGCGCAGAATTACTACGGCGAGCGCATGCGCATCTTCGTTTCGCGCGACCTTTCGCAAAGCGTCATCGAAAAGGTCCTCACCTTCCGCATGGCCTATTTCAGTGCCGATGAAAACGCCACAGGCAAGGTCCAGGCCCGTATAGACCAGGGCGTGAGCAGCATTTCACGCACGGTGCAGAACTTCTTCATCGACCTTCTGCCTCTGTTCACTAGTGCCGCCCTTGCGCTTATTCTCATGTTCGCGGCCAATGTTTACGTCGGCCTGGTAGCCCTGGCAATTGTTCCGGTCTATTTCTGGATTACCTTCCGACAGGCCCGAAGGCTTAAAGGCTGGCGACGCGAAATGCGCGGATACCTCGAAGCCAAGAGCCAGGGAATCAAGAACATAATCGACTCAATCAACGTCATCAAATCCTTCAACCGGGAAAGCATCGAAGCCGGAAAGCAGCTGGACCTCCAGAACCAGGTTACGGCCAACCAAGTGAAAACCAGGCAGGTAAGCTTTTACTACGCGGGCATCAAGAGCTTTGTGAAACAGGTGGGCACGGTACTGGTGATTATCCTGACCGCATACCTTGTGCTGATTGAGTATCCGGGCATGACCATCGGCAAAATCATGTACCACGTGATGCTCTTTTCCAACGTCATCGCTCCCATCACTCAGCTCCAGCGCATTTTTGACGACGTAAACGACGCCCTCATCTATGCCGAAGGCTTCTTCAGCATCCTGGATTCCGACAGCGAAGTCGAGCCGAGCGGAAATTACAAGCCCGAGAAGATTCATGGCCGATTCGAACTCAAGGACGTAGATTTCACCTACCCCAACGGAAACCAGGCGCTCTTTGGAGTGAACATGGTCATCGAACCCGGAAAAATCACCGCCCTTGTCGGCCTCTCTGGAGCCGGAAAAAGTACTATCGTAAATCTCCTCGACAAGTTCTACGAGCCGCAGAAAGGCAGCATTACCCTCGACGGCGTGGACCTCAAGGCCTATGATACCAAGTACCTCAGGGACAATATCGGCCTGGTGCTGCAACGCAATCACATCTTTGACGGGACGGTCGAGGAAAACATCCTTTACGGCAAGCCGGACGCAACGCACGAAGAGGTGGTGGAGGCGGCCAAAAAGTCCTACATCTACGACCAGATAATGGCTCTGCCCAAACAATTCAAGAACAAGGCTTCGGACCTTTCAGGTGGTCAGCAGCAGCGCATCGCCATAGCCAGGATGTTCCTCAAAAACCCGCCTATCATTTTCCTGGACGAGCCCACCGCCTCGCTCGATGCCATCGCCACCGAACAAATCAAGAATTCCATCGACGCCATCAAGGCCGGCCGAACCGTGATAATAATCTCGCACAGTATCTCTCAAATAATTGACAGCGAAATGATTTACGCCCTTCAGAAAGGCCGCGTGGAAGAGTCAGGCGACCCTGACACCATCTACAAGAAAGGCGGTATCTACAAGGATATCATCGATGCATCGGCACGCAGTCTTAATATTGAGAAGATTGCCCGCACCATCGAAGGATAATTTTTGGCACACCTGCAATCTTCCGTGGGAAGTTACCCGAAGATTGTGCATAAGCGGAACATGAAGAAGGGTAGATCTGATACACCTCTGAGTTGAGCCCTGAAGGCTTTCATCTTGGAGTTGAGTGATTCTGCAGAAGCGTTTG